>JADZBY010000230.1 GCA_020851855.1 Anaerolineae bacterium | reverse complement strand
TCGCCCACGCCCACCGGCTGCGAGTGCTCGTCGGCGGCGGTCGTCCCGGCGACGCTGATCCAGTTCCCGATCCGCACGGCGCGCGAATAACCGACGATGCCTTCCCACGTCGTGCCCGATGAGATGTTCTGCCGATTTGTGGTCACGTGCGACTCCTTTTATTTGCGCCGCAGCGCAATAAACCGGTGCGCGAAGGCCCGCCCAAAACGCCCCGCCGGGATGCGCGCGCCCGCCTGCAAGTCCGCGTAACGCCCGGACGGATTGTGCACCAGGAAGCGCTCCGGCCTGCGACGCCGCCACACAAAGCCGTACACGATGACGAAATGGCCGTCGTAACGCCGCAAGGGGCCATGTTCGCCCAGTTCCGGCGTGACGGCGGCGGCGATAACCCAGCCGTCGCGGATGGCGGCGCACACGTCCAGCGTCGAGGCGTAGGCCATGCCGCGCGTCTCCAGGCCGTTTCGCGCCGCCAACTCGGCCAGCGGCGGGTAAAACCAGCCCTGGTCCACGAATACGCCGCGCTCGTCGTGCACACGGTAACCGTCGAGCGCCAGCCCGTCCTGGATGAGCTGCCACATGCTCGCTGGCGGCGCGCTCTGGAAGGCATCGATGGCCATCTTGACGCAGGCGATAGCACACGCCCGGTGCGCCCAGAAAGCGTATTCGGCGGGATCGACCTGAGCGGCCCCGAACGCGGCGCGATTGGTATCCTGTGCGCCGTCGAGGCCGTCGTGAATGTAGGCGCGGATGAGCGCGGGCGTGGCAAACTGCGCCGTGTACGGGACCTCGACGGGCGCGCGGTGCTCGCCGTCGGGCAGATCACGCAGCCGCCGGGCCGCCCGCCGCCGGTTGGGCTGGCTCAACGCCGGGTCGGCCCAGCGGTGCAGCGTGCGCCGCAGCCGGATGCGGACGCTGCGGCGTGGCAGCGCACCCGGCGGCGCGGGCGGCGCTGTCTGCCCTGTCGGCGTCGCCGCTTTTACAGCCCGCCCGCTAACGGCCCGATCCTTTCAGGCTCTTGAGGCCCTTGACGCCCTTAGCGCCTTTCAGACCGCCCTGCGCCGCCCTGGCCACCAGCCCGGAGCGGTAGTCGTAGAGCGTCCGGCGCTTCTCGGCGTGCGCCTCGTGGGCCAGCCGGATCAGTTCGTCGCACAGCATCGACGGCGACATGCCCTCGTATTGCCACAGGTAGAACGCCAGCGAGCCGGGCATGGTGTTCACCTCGTTGACGAACGGCTCGCCGCCCTTCACCAGGAAGTCGATGCGCGCCGTGCCGCGCCCGTCGATGGCTTTGAACGCCTGCACAGCCAGGTCTTTGATGCGCGCCGTCAGATCGTCGGGCAGCGGCGCGGGGATTTTGCGCTCTGCGCCCTTCATGCCCTTCGCCGCGCCGCCGCGCATGTACTTGTCGTCGTAGGTCAGGAACTCTTCGAAGGAAATGGGCTGTTCCAGGACGGACGGGCGCGGCTCGGCGTTGCCCAGTACGGCGCAGTTGATCTCCAGCGCGCCCGCGAGCGCCGGCTCGATCAGGATGCGCCGGTCAAAGCTCATGGCCACGTCGATGGCGGCGAGGGCCATGGCCCGGTCGCCGGGCCGCCCGATGCCGATGGACGATCCGAGCGTGGCGGGTTTGACGAACCAGGGATAGTCCAGGCGCGACTCGATGCCGTTCAGCACGGCGTCGCGGTCGGCGCGCCAATCTTCGCGGCGGATGACCATGTAATCGACGATGGGCACGCCGTATTCGCGCAGCACCGCTTTGGCGATGATCTTGTCGTTGGCGACCGCCGAGGCGAGCACGCCGCAGCCCACGTAGGGCAGATCGGCAAGCTCGAACAGGCCCTGGAGCGTGCCATCTTCGCCGTGCGTGCCGTGCACCACCGGGAAGACGACGTCCAGCTTGCGCAGCACGTTGCGGGCCATGTACCCGGCCAGCGGCGGCGTGATCATGCCGTGGTGCTGTATGCTGGGCGAGACGAGCGTATCGCGCACGCCCATCAGTTCGGTGATGTTCTCCGCCTGGAAGGTTTTCAGGTCGGCCAGCGGCGCGCCGGTCAGCCAGCGGCCCTCGCGCGTGATGTAGATCGGTACGACCTCGTACCGGGCCGGGTCGAGCGCGCCGATGACCTGCTGCGCGGTGACGACGGCCACGTCGTGCTCGACCGAGCGGCTGCCAAAGACCACACCAACCGTTTGTTTGCGTCCTGGAGTGTTCGCCATGCGAATGTCCTTGAAAATTGCTGTGCTTGCGCCCTGGAACTCCCGCTAGTGCCCCGGCTTCCAGTCGGCTCGAAACACGCCATAAAAGCGCGCGTCGTGGTAGATATTATCCCGATCCAGTAAATTCCAGCGAACAATGCCCTCAAAAGTCATGCCCGCCTTCTCGGCAGTCCGCGCGCTGGCGGTGTTCTCCACGTCGCAGCGCCAGTACAGCCGTTGCCACGGCCACGCGCTGAAGCCCCAGGCCAGCATTGCCCTGAGCGCCGCCGTACCCAGGCCCTTGCCCGCCTCGTCGACGCGAATCCACATCCCGATCTCGGCAATGGCGGGCGCAGGCGGCTGGTTGCGGCGGTGGAAGCCGGTGCTGCCCAGCAAGCGCGCGCCGTCGGGCGCAAAGATGCCGATGGCGTAATCCTCATCGAGCAGGTATTTGGCGTGCCAGCGCCGCACCAGCCGCTCAGAGTCGTCCGGCGTGGTGTACGGCTGCGCCCAGATCATGAATCGTTGCAGGTGGTCATAGGACCGGTTCACGGCTTCGTTCACGAGCGCCCCGTCGCCGGGCCGGTAGCCGCGCAGCGTAAACTGCGGCGTCGCAAATTCTTCCGGGGCGAAAATCAGGCTGGAATCCACAGCAAATCCGTCCCTCTCCGTCTCAGGCGGCATACGTATCCGGCAGATCGGTGAGCACGAGCAGCGTATCGCCGGGCACGAGGATGCGCTGGTAAACCGCGATGGCCTCGTCGAGCGTCTCGACCACGTGCAGCCGGTCCGCCGGAAAACCCTGGCTCAGCAGCCCGTCGCGCACCGGCCCGACCTGCTTGGGGCCGATCAGGATCACGTCGGTGGCGGCGGCGGCGAGGCGCTCGCCCAGCTTGCGGTTCTCGGCCTCGTGCGCCGGACCAAGCTCGAACATGCCCGACGAGATGACGATGCGGTGCAGGCTGTGATCGTGCAGCTTCAGCACGTCCAATGCGGCGGCGGTCCCCACCGGGTTGGCGCTGTACGCATCGTCGATGATCGTCGTGCCATCGGGCAGCACGCGGCGCACCATGCGGTGCTCGGCAGGCTCCAACGTGGCGACGCGCGGCGCGATCTCGGCCAGCGACATGCCCAGGTGCACGGCCACGGCAATCGCCATCAGGATGTTCGTGACGTTCGTCTCGCCATACAGCGGCGCGACCACCGGCTGCGACGCGCCGCTTGAGGCGTCGGTCACGGTGAAATGCAGCCCGTCGGCTTTCATCTGCACGTCCGTGGCGGCAAAGCGTGCGCCGGGCGCGCCCTTGTGCGAGACGATGACGCGCGTCTGCGGGTGGCCACGCGCCGCCATTTTGAGCACTTCCGGGTCATCGCCGTTGAAGAAGCCGGCCCCGTCGGCGGGCAGCGACTCGATGATCTCGTACTGCGCCGCGGCGATGGCGTCCATGCTGCCCAGGCGCTCCAGGTGCATCGGTCCGACGGTCATCACCATGCCGAACTGTGGCTCGACAAGGCGGCAGATGCTGGCGTTTTCGCCCACGAAATAGGCGTCGGCTTCCACGATGAAGTATTCATAGCTGGCGTCGCCGGAGAGCGTCTCGTTGATGACCTTGCTGATGCCCATCAAGGTGTTGTAGCTCTTGGGCGTCATCAGGCTGCGGAAGCGCGCGCTCAGGATGTGCTGAAGGTAGTGTTTCGTGCTGGTCTTGCCGTAGCTGCCCGTGATGCAGATCACTTTCGCGCCGCTGCGCTTCAGGTGCGCCTTGGCCGAGCGCAAATAGCCCGCCCGCACCGAGGCCTCGACCGGGTACATGGCGGCGTTGGCCAGCGGCAGCATGAGCGGCGCGAGCGCCAGCGCCAAGAGGCCGGCCATCGCGCCGAAATAGGCCGTGCCGGGCAGGTCGGGCGTCGCGCCGCCCGCCAGATTCGCGGCAAGCATGATCAGGTAGAAGGCGGGGATGAGCAGGCCGAGCACGATGGCCGCACCGAGCAGGCGGCGGGCGCGCGGCGTCGGGTTAAAAGGTTGCTTTACCTGCCGGTCGTGCGGCAGCGCCACAAAGAGCAGCACGGCGGCGGCTGCGCCCAGGATGGCCTGGATCACGCCAATCGCGCCGCGCTCCAGGCGGTCAGAGAAGGGCGAAAACAGGCTGAAGTCGCTCAGCACGGGGATGGTCAGGAACAGGATGGCGGCGATGGTGGCCAAAATGTAGCGCGTCTCGCGGCGCGTGCGGGCTAGCCAGCGCAAATAACGCGGCGTCTCGTAACCCTCAAGCTGAAAGTAGCGCGCCAGCCGGACGATGCGCCGGACAGTAGCCGCCATCCAGAGCAGCCCGAACGCGAAGGTGAGCA
Organism: Anaerolineae bacterium; assembly: GCA_020851855.1. Lineage (GTDB taxonomy): Bacteria > Chloroflexota > Anaerolineae > Aggregatilineales > UBA2796 > JADZBY01. The sequence continues at coordinate 105 of JADZBY010000230.1, read as the reverse complement.
GCGGGACGAGCGCCGCCGGGGCAAACAGGGAGTTCAGTGAGTCCACTACGCTTTCCCCTGGAGAAAGGTCTTCACGATGTGCACGAACTCGGTGAGGCGCTCCTG
>JADZBY010000229.1 GCA_020851855.1 Anaerolineae bacterium | reverse complement strand
CTGACCTGATCCGCGCCACTTCCGGACCCATCGCTCCGGCCAGCGCGCGGCGATCTCCCCTCGCCATGAGGGAGAGGGGCCAGGGGTGAGGTCGGAAGCTCATCCCAGCCCCAGAGGCGGATCACCGTGGCGGGCGCGTCGCGACGCGCCCCTACACCTTACAGCGCGGTAGGGGCGGCTCGCGAGCCGCCCGGTGACCTGACCTGATCCGCGCCACTTCCGAACCCATCGCCCCGGCCAGCGCGCGGCGATCTCCCCTCTCCGTGAGGGAGAGGGGCCCGGGGTGAGGGTGTTCCATTACACCGAATAGGCGTGCGCGGCGTATTCCAGGGCCGGGCCTTCGGCGGGCGGCGGCGCGCTTCCGGCGGTGGTCAGGCGTTGCAGGCGCGTTTCGGCCCGCTGTAACAGGCGGCGCACTTCGGTATCCGCCGGGTCGCTGGCGCTCGCCTCTCGCAGCAGCTCAACCGCCTGCGCCAGTGTGCGCGTATCATCGACCATCATCAGGCCCAGTTCGCGCGCGTAGGCGGCCCGCTGCGCGGAATCTCCCGCCAGAAACGCTGCATAGAGCGCCTGACGCAGACGCCGCTTCAGGTCTTCCGTCTCGTTGGCGGCGCGGTGCAGGGCGGCGATGGCCGCCAGCGCCCGCGCTTCGCCCGCCCGGTTGAAGCTCTCGCGCGCCAGGAAGACCGCCCGCTCCAGGAACTCGTGCGCCAGCGGGCCGAGGCCCTGACCGGCGTAGGCGCTGCCAACCTTGATCAGCGTGCTGACCTCGTGATCGAGCATGTTCTGACGGTGGAAGATGGTCAGCGCCTGTTCCAGCATCATGAGCGCCTCGCGGGATTGGCCGTGCGCCATGTACAGGTCGCCCAGGCGCTCCAGCGCGACGCCGACATTGTCCCAGTCTTCGGCGGTGCGCAGCGCTTCCACGGCCCGCGCGTAGGTATCCAGGGCGGGCAGGCCACGCGCCGCCTGCGCCTCGGCCAGCGTCATGAGCAAATGACCCAGGCGCGCCGTATCGCCGACCTCTTCGGCCAGTTTCACGCCACGCTGCGCATAATCAAGCGCCTGCTCCGTATCGCCGCGACCGAGCGCCAGCCCGGCCAGCGCGTCGAGCGTGCTGATCTGCCCGTCGCGGTCGCCGCGCTGCTCGAAGATGATCAGCGCGTTGCGGTACGCCTCGTCCGCGCCCGCCGGCTCCTCGTGATCGAGGTGATAGCGCCCGATGGTCTGCAAAATGGGCGCTTCACGGGCCTGATCGCCCGCCAGACGCGCCTCGTCAAGCTGGGCGTGCAGCGTGTCCAGCGAAAAGAGTGTGACTTCCTCGGTAGAGAGCGTCGGCGGCGCTTCCGGCGCGGCGGGCGGCGGCGTGACCAGGGCGGGCAGCGTTTCGTCGCCGGGCGGCGGCAGGATCGGCGTCGCCAGCGCGTCGCTATCGACGGGCGAGAGCGCGGTTTCCGGCGTGATGGCCTGCAACGTCTCCGTGCTGGCCACCGCGCGCGTTTCTTCGGCAGACGGGCGCAGCGCGACGGGCATCGTCGCCTCGGCGGGCGGCGGCGGCGTCGCGGGCAGGGCGTGCGGCGAGACTCCCGGCCCCGATTCGGGCGGCGCAGGGCGAGTCTCGGCCTTCACCGGAGCCGGGGCCGCTTTTTCGCCCGGCGATTCGGCCTCGGCCAGCCGCAGCAGGTTGCGCAGCTCTTCAAGCTCTGGCTGGAAGCCGCGCTCCTGGACGAAATCTGCCGCGTCGTCCTCAAAAATGGCGATCAGGCGGCGCAGCGCGTCGTTCTGGCCGTGGCTGGTGGCATAGGCTGCCGCGGCCAGCACATTGTCGATCTCGGCGGCCAGTCCGTCGCCGTCCGCCGCGTGCCGCCCGGCATAGCCGATGACCGTCTCGAGCGTGCGCATCTCCAGCGCCGGCAACTTCTGTGCGCTGCGCAACCGGGCCAGCGCGTACCGCTGCACGGCTTCGTGCAGGGCAAAGGCGCGCTGGGTGTGGGCGCGCGTCTCACGGGCCAGGCCACGCAGGATGAGTTGGCGCATCAGCGGCGCGACACGATCCGCCGGGACGTTGCTCAGGCTGGCGATCAGCTCCGTGGTGGCCGTCGCGGCATAGGCGGCGGCGAGCACGAGCGCGACGCCCTGCACCGCCGGGTTGAGGCGGTTGAAGAGGATGGCCAGCACCGCCTCAAGGCTGTCGCGTTTGCCCGCCGGAAGCAGGTTCAGGATTTCGGCGGGTGCGAGGTCGTCCACCGCCGCCAGCCGCGCCGCCAACTCGACGGTGAGCGGCAGGCCGTCCAGCGCGCGGCACAACCCGGCGATGTCGGGCTGGTGCGCCGCTTCGCGCAGGCCGGAATAGTAGCGGAACGTTTCTTGCGCGTCGGAATCGGAGAGCGGGCGGAGTTCCACCGTCGTCCACGGGCCGGCCCCGTCCTCATCGGCGGTGAGGATCAGCGGGATGTCCACCGCACAGCTTTGCACAAAGTCGCGGGCGAGGCCCAGGTCGAGGATGCCATCCAGGATGACGAGCGGGCGATTTTTGGTGAGCAGGGCGCGAGCAGCTTTGACGTGGCGCGCGCGGTCGCCCAGTGCGGGCGAGAAGGTATCCGCGCCGAAAGCCCGCCCGATGCGCGCGACGAGGTGATCGAGGTTGTCATCGGGCGCGTTCAGCCACAACACGCCGCCCTGTTTGCCGCCCAGGTAGGCGCTGGCGACCACCGAGGCCAGCGTGGACTTGCCCGCGCCCGGCGGCCCCCACAGCAGCGCGGCAGCGCCGTTGCGCACGAGCGAATAAATGGCGGCCAGCTCGCCATTACGGCCAAGAACGCGCGCAGGCGGCTGGAAGGGGAGCGCCTTCGCCTCGTAGGCTGGCGCGCCGTAGGGCTGTATAGCTTGCTGAGGTTCCACGGGCTGCCTCGCAGGTACGGCGCGCACTCGCGCCAGGATTCGGACCCAGTCACACACCTCACGAGGGCATTATACGATAAGGCCGAGTCGCACGCCAGCGAGGGGCAAGGAACGGGGCAGTTGCTTGAAAACACCCTCACCCCCGGCCCCTCTCCATACCCGCCACCCCCGAAGGGGACCCCCGACGGCATGGAGAGGGGAGATCGGCGGCCTGGCTGGCGCGAAGTGTTCCCCCTCTCTAGGTGGTACTCCGCGTGGAGAGGGGGCCAGGGGGTGAGGATTACCGCCTGTTCAGCCGCCGCGCTTCGGCTTTGGCGGCGGCCATCACCTCTTCGACGGATTCGCCCGCGATCTGGCGGCGGGCCTGGGCGGCGGTATCTTCCACGTTCTGGACGAGCGCCTGCCCGCCGCGCCGCAACTCTGCACGCAGGGCGCGGCCAGAGCGCGGCGCTTTCCACAACGCCACGACGCCGCCCGCCAGCGCGCCAAAAATCAGCCCCTGCAAAAGGGCGCGCGTATCGCCCGCCTTGCGTTGATCCCTGTTACTGGCCATGCGCGTCCATCCTCTCTGCCGCGTCACCGGCCACGCTTGCCGCCGCTGATCAGCCGCCGGATGTTGAGCAGATTGGCGACGAAGGCCCACGCGCCCGCCACGACAGATAGCGCGGAGATGGCGGGCGTCACCACGTTCTTGCCGACGAATTGCGCCGTGCCCTTGACCGTGGTCACCGTCTCTTCAAGTTCTTCGTAGATCGGCTCGGCCATGTTGGAGAATAGGCTGATCATGGTCGCCAACTGGCTGACCAGGATGACCAGCGCGACCGAGATGAGGATGCCCTGCAGCGCCAGCACCACGATGAAAAAGTCGCGCAGGATGGCGAAGAAGTTGGCCACGCCCGCCGAATCGGCGAACGCGCCGAGGATGGCGATGAGCAGCAGGATGATGATCGCCACGCCCGGCACGGCAAAGGCAATCATCAGGTAGCGCGTCATCTTGGGCGACTTGGGCTTATCTTCCGCCTCGCTCTTGTCGGGCGTCGTCACTGGCTGCTCGCTCGCATCACTCATCTCGCCGCTCCCCCATGAACCTTCCCATCTCCCCACGCCCTGATCAGCCGCGCGCCGGGCGTTTGCCGGTCAGAAAGCGCGTCACGAACAGGGCGATCCACGCGCCGAGTGTGGCCGAAAACGTGTTGATCACGCCAATGCTGAACAGGCGCACGCCCAGCGCGACGCCGAGCAGCTGCCCCAGGCCGAATCCGAGCCAGCTTGCCAACAGGTACAGGGCAAGCTGCCGGGTCGAGCCGCCGAAAATGAGGTGGAAGCTCGCCCCGTACAGCGTCGCCAGGATGAAGGCGAAAATGACGGATGGGCTGGGCACGATGGACTGCCTGTCACGCTGCTACATACTCTGCGATGCCTGCTGGCCGGTTCGCCGCACGCCACGGTACAACGGGCGTCGGGCGCTTTGCGCCGGGCGGGCGGAATGGTACACTCACGTCGATACGCCGCGCGTATTGGACGCACACTCAACGGTGTTACTGTAGCACGGCTGGGCATAAAAAACCATAAACACTGCCAGCGCTGGTCTCAGATGTGCCCTGCCCTGATCGACCGCACACAGAGGAAGAGGACTGTGCCGCTCATCGATCAACGAATCCTCATTGCCGCTCCGGCGGAAGCGATCTGGACGTTTCTGGTCAGCCCGCCGCTGATGGTGAAGTGGCATCGGGGCTGCAAGCAGGTGTCGATCCTGAGCACGCGCGTCACCGGGGTGGGCAGCCGCCGCCGCATAACCGACAATCGGGGCGAGACGACGGTTGAGGAAATCACACACTGGCTCGATAACCTGGGCTACGAATACAGCATGATCGACGGCCCGTACCGCTCGTACAAGGGCCGCTTCCGCCTTCAGCCCATCCCCGAAGGCACGATTGTCAACTGGATCATCGAGTACCAATTGCGTGGGCCGCTGGCCGGGGTGCGTGGTGTGCTCGGCGCGCGGCGGCGGGTCGAGGGCATGATGGCCGACAGCCTGCGCCAGTTGCGCAAGCTGGTGGAAAAGAGCGGCGTGCGCATCGACCCGCAGAAACAGGCCCGCTTTGCCATGCGCGCCGCGCCCAGCGTCGAGGACCGGGCCATGGCGCGCGTCGTGGAAGCGCCGGTCCCTGGTGCGCCCGGCGCGCCGGACGAAAAAGCGCCGGTCGCTGCGGGCGCGACGCCGATCATCGTGGACGAGGACTCTGAGCAGTTGCCGCCTGCTGCGCCATCCCCGCGCAAAGCGCCGCCCATCGTCGCGGTGGCCCGGCCTGAGCCGCCGCCCACGCCCGACGCGGCGACGCCGGAGCCGGGCGACGAGCCGTCCTTCGTAGAGGGCATCGTCACGGGCGGGCCGGACGCCGCCGCGCTGCCCGACGACCACCCGTCGCTGGCGGACACCAAACCGCGCCCCCCGGCGGGCCTGCGCGAAGCCATCGCGGCGCAAATGGGCGCATCCGCCGGTGCGCCGCCGGAGTCCGCGGAGCTGCCCGCGCCTGCTGCGCCGGAATCGCGCGCGCCGGCTCCGTCCGCCGAGCCGGACGCAGGCGCGTCCGCCGACGAGCCGGTGCAATTGTGGAAGCCGGATGCGCTCACCGTGCCGGTATCGCTGGTCGCGCCGCCGCCGCCGCCGCGCGATGAGATGCCGACGCAGACGATGGACATCACACCGCCATCCGTGCCGGATACGCTGCCCGAATCCGTCCCGACGCCGCGCTCGATCCTGCTGCCCAAGCACCTTCAGCCGCCCGACAAGGACAATTCCGCCGAGGCCGAGCCGATTCTGCCGCCGCCGACGCATACCGGCGATACGGGCGAGATCAGCATCTGGGATGCGTTCGGCGTCGTGCCGCCCAGCGAGCGCGCCAAAACCGACCTGGAAGCGATCATCGCCAGCCTGCAAACGCCGCCCGAAGGCACACCGGCACAGCCGCCGCCCGGCGCAAGTGCGGGCGCGAAATCGGCCAGGCGTGTGGCGCGGCACATCCGGCGGCGCGCCCGCCCGGACCGCCCACCCGTGCGCCCGGTCGCCCGCCACACCCGGCGTGCGCGTCCCCGCCGGCGGCGGTAGGGAAGCCCTCACCCCCTGCCCCCTCTCCACGCGGAGTACCGTGTAGAGAGGGGGAGTCGGCACGCCAGCCACGCTGACGATCTCCCATCTCCATGCCGAAGGGTGCCCCTTTGAGGCGGCGGACATGGTGAGGACCGGGGGTGAGGATGCTTTGAAACGATTGCCCGGATGGCTCCCCCATTTCCCTTTTGCCCACAAACCGTGGTACACTGAGAGCGCTTTCAGATCGCCTCGGCCACGCCACGGCAGGCCCTAGCGGAGAACCGCCCATGCGCTTCGGGTTTTTCGACGACAGCAACCGCGAGTATGTGATCACCACGCCCTACACGCCCTACCCCTGGATCAACTACCTGGGCAGCGAGCACCTTTTTGGGCTGATCTCGCACACGGCGGGCGGCTATACCTTCTACCGCGACGCCCGGATGCGCCGCCTGACGCGCTACCGCTACAACAACGCGCCGACGGACATGGGCGGGCGTTATTTTTACATCCATGAGGACGGCGAATACTGGTCGCCGTCGTTCCTGCCGGTGCGCGCCGCGCTGGACTTCTACGAGTGCCGTCACGGCATGGGCTACACGCGCATCACCGGCGAGCGCAACGGGCTGGCGGCCGAAATGCTCTTCTTCGTGCCGCTCGGCCTGAACGCGGAAGTGCACCAGGTGACGCTGCGAAACCGGAGCGGCTGGCCGCGCCGCTTCACGCTCTTTTCCTTCCTCGAGTTCTGCCTGTGGAACGCCTGGGACGACATGACGAATTTTCAGCGCAATTTCAGCACCGGCGAGGTCGAGATCGAGGGCAGCACGATCTACCACAAGACCGAGTACCGCGAGCGGCGCGATCATTACGCCTTTTACCACGTCAACGCGCCGGTGAGCGGCTTCGACACCGACCGCGATGCCTTCCTGGGCCTGATGCGCGGGTTGGGCGAGCCGCAGGTGGTGGAAGAGGGCCAGCCGCGTTACTCCGTGGCCAGCGGTTGGTCGCCCATCGCCTCGCACGCGCTTGAGGTAAACCTTGCGCCGGGCGAG
>JADZBY010000228.1 GCA_020851855.1 Anaerolineae bacterium | reverse complement strand
GTTCTTCTCTCGTTGAGGTACTAGATGCGTCTGCAAAGTCCGCTTTTGTGTTGACCCTCACTCCCCCGACCCCTCTCTCCCTCAAGGCGAGAGGGGAGAAATACGGGGAAATCTGTGGTTTCCTCTCCCCTCTCCATGAGGGAGAGGGGTTGGGGGTGAGGGTTTGCAGACACGCCCTAGATAGGAACAAGGCAGGCCTCGTCCCTGTGCGGCACGTGACCTGTAGGGACGACGCCTGCGTCGTCCGCCATCTGCGTCGTCCGCCGTCCGCGTCGTCCGCCGTCTGCGTCTACGACAGCATCGAAAAGTGCGTCTCGCTCTGGTCGCGCAGACGAGCCGCCGCCTGTTCGGGCGTGATGTCGCGCTGCGGCGTGCCGAGCATCTCGTAGCCGACCAGGAATTTGCGCACCGTGGCCGAGCGCAGCAGCGGCGGGTAAAAGTGCGCGTGCCAATGCCAGTGCGCCCAGTCGCCGTCCACGACCGGGCGCTGGTGAAAGCCCATCGAATAGGGGAACGAAACGCGGAAAATGTTGTCGTAACGCACCGTGACGTTGCGCAGCGCATCGGCCAGCGCATCCCGCTCCGCGTCGTCAAAAGCGGCCATCTCCGTCACGTGGCGGCGGCTGAGGATCATCGTCTCGAAGGGCCACACCGCCCAGAACGGGACCAGCACCACAAATGCGCCGTTCTGGTACACGATGCGCTCGCCCTGTTCCAGTTCCGCGTCGAGGTAGTCGCTCAGCAGGGAGCGGCCTTCGTTGGCGTGATACTCGCGCTGCGACACGTCTTCGAGCGCGACCTGTTGCGGCAGGCGCTCGCTGCACCAGATTTGGCCGTGCGGGTGCGGGCTGGACGCGCCCATCATCGCGCCCCGGTTCTCGAAGACCTGCACGTAGCCGATGACCGGGATACGCGCCAGATCGGCGTACTGCTCGACCCAGGTATCGACCACGGGCCGGATCATCGCCGCGTCCATCTCGGCCAGCGTCAGGTCATGGCGCGGCGAGTAACACACCACACGGGCCGTGCCGCGCTCGCTGTGCGCCTGGAGCAGCGGGTGCGGGTGGTACTCGCCGGGCGGCGTGGTGGGCAGCAGCGCCGGGAAGTCGTTGTCGAAGACGAAGGTGGCGGCGTACTGCGGGTTGCGCTCGCCGTTGGCCCGCATGTTGCCGGGGCACAGGTAGCAGTTCGGGTCGTAATGCGGGCGCACATCCTGCGGCGGCGTCTCGATCTGCCCCTGCCACGGGCGCTGCGTGCGGTGCGGCGACACGAGGACCCATTCGCGGGTGAGCGGGTTGAAACGCCGGTGAGGGTGGTCGCTCAGGCTGAAATTCACTTGAGAAACGCTTCCTTCCGTCTACATCGTGGAAAACCGGCTGCGTCACTTAAATGACAAATGTCACGGACGCGGCATGACCAATGACCGCCGCCCGTCAAGTATACTGCGTTTGAACCTTGAACACAGGATGGAACGGCGGCGATGGGTTACGGCAAAGTCCTGCTCACGCTCGACGGTTCCACACTCGCCGAGCTTGCGCTCAAGCATGTCATGAAGGTGGCAGGTGCAGGCGCGCATATCCACCTGCTCTCGATCACGGCGGATGACCGCGTGACCGAGATTGCCGCCCTGGCCAGCGCCATCGCCCAGCCGGTGACGCTCTCGGATGAGCAGTGGCCGCCTGCGACGAGCAGCGCGGATCCGCAGGTGATGCACCAGCGGCAGGACTACCTCAACCGGGTAGCGCGTTTGCTGGGCGAGCACGGGTTCGCGGTGAGTGTTGACGTCCGGCCCGGTGCGGTGGTCGAAACCATCGTCGAGGCGGCCCGCGACGGCTACGAGCTGATCGTGATGGCCACCCACGGGCGAACCGGACTGAGTCGCGTCGCATTAGGCAGCGTCGCGGAAGGGGTCTTGCGAAAGGCGCCCTGCCCGGTGCTGATCATTCCGGCTCGGGCCGCGAAAGCGGAATAAACCGACCCTTCTCTCCTCTCTAACGCCCGTCCTGCTCCTAGCCCCGGCAGGACGGGTCGTTTTATGGCGCATGCCTCACCCCCGGCCACTATCTACGATCTACGATTGAAGCTGACTTCTGGGCACGGATCGCCAGCCGGGGATCGCGGGCGGGCGGTTCACGAACCGCCCCTACAGCGCCAGTCGGTGTAGGGGCGCGTCGCGACGCGCCCGTGATGCGCCACGCCAAGCAGCACGTGATGGTCGGTGGTTTCCGAGTGGACTGAAAGAGCCAGTTCGGGTGAAGGTTGGAGCGATGGCACTCAACCACAACCGAAAAGGCTCAAGGGAATGATAGCGGTAGGCTGCCCGCCCGCTAACGAGGGGCCACTGAGTTAGGCACGTCCTACGCCTGGCGCTCGATCTGATATGACAAGAACACAACGCCTTTGGGGAGAACCTTCGAGTCGGCCAGCTTCAAGGGCGAACGATAGCCATCGACAAACAGGCGGATGCCCTTGCCCAGGACTATCGGATGCACCAGCATTTGAATCTCGTCGATAAGGCCCGCATCAAGCAGCGAATGGACGAGTGTCGCGCTGCCGCTGATCCCGATCACGTTGCCGGGCTGCTGCTTTAGCTTGCGGATTTCATCCATGACGTTGGACTTGATCTGCGTCGAGTTATTCCAACTGGCTTTTTCCAGCGTGGTGGAAACGACGTACTTGGGCGCGCTGTTCAGCTTGTCGGCGACCCCAAACTCATTGTGCGTCTGAGTAGGCCAGTACCCGGCGAAGATTTCATACGTGACCCTGCCCAGCAAAAAGGCATCTGCCTCGTGGATTTGGCGTTCCGTGATCGCGCCCATTTCCTCTGTCTGAAACGGAAACTGCCACGTATCGGGGGCTTCGATAACCCCATCCGCCGACACAAATTCTGACACCACGATCTTTCTCATACGGCGCGCTCCATCTGGTGACTGCACAGGCTTCAAGTGTGGTGGTACGGCGTTAGGATGCATTGTGTCATGATTATAGCACAAATGTTCTTGCGAACAAGCGGTAGAGAGTCAGCCAACCATCTGCACGGGGATGAGCGCCGCGCTTCGGGCAGGGATAGGGAGTGTTCTTTCCTGATAACGGCGCTGGAACCACCCCTCACGCGCCCGGCGTGGGCGATGGAGTTGGCACGTCCGCGCAGGGTCCCGCTGCCCGCACGCTGTCTTGCAGCACCCATGTCTCGCTTGCGCCACGGTCGGGCAGCAGGACGCGCCACCAGGCGTTGCCGTCGGCGTCCACTGCCTGCGCGATGACCGGCACGGGCGCGTTGAGCGGCATGTAGCCCAGGTTCGTGCGGCGCGTGCTCGGCCCGAGGTGCACGGACGTGGTGCGCGTCGGCGCGGACACGGTGCAGACTTGGCCCGGCGCAGGCGTCGGACTGGCCGCCCGCAGACCATCCGCGAACAGCACGGCGCACGAGTCCGACGCCCGGACGCCATCCTGCCGCACCCAGACCTCACGCGCGCCATTGCTGGCCACGTCGACGCGCCACCAGGCATTGCCGTCCGCGTCGGTGGCCTGGTCCAGCACACGCACCGGCGTGTCAAAGGGCATGTAACCCAGGTTGGTGCGTTGCGCGCTCGGCCCAAGATAAATAGACGTGGTGCGCGTCGGCGCGGTGACGGTGCACGGCGGCAGCGTGGCCGTCGCGGTCGCCGTCCGGCTGGGCGTGAAGGTGAACGTGGGTGTGAAGGTGGCGGTGAACGTCGCCGTGGCCGATGCCGTTGGGCTGGCGGTGGTCGTCGCGCTCGCCGTGAACGTCGGCGTGAATGTCCTGGTGAAGGATGCGACGACGTCGGCGGTGCCTGTCTGGCGCGCACCGAGCGTCCCGGCGGCGCGGGTCATCGGCGCACCTTCGTCCGTCGGCGTGATGCGCGTCGCGGTGGCGTCACGGGTGGCCGTGGCGGTTGGAACCGGCGTGGTGGGCGTGGCGGACGGCCTGCGCGCCGTCACGCTGACCTCAACGGTGCGCGTAGCCGTCGACTCAGCCGCCGGTTCGTCCGTCGCGCTGTCCGTTGCGAGCAGCGCCGCGGCCTGCGCCTGGGTGGCGGTGGCCGTCGCGATAGTGTCCGTGCCCGCGCCGCCCCTGGATAGCAGCAGCACAGCCGCCAGCGCCACGACAACGACTGCCACACCGCCCACCAGCAGCGGCGTGCGCGGAGAGCGGCGCTCGCTCACCGCCGGGACCGCCTTCGACGCGCCGGTCTGTGCGCCCGCGCCGAGCGGCCCGGTGGCTTTTGGCGGCATCGTCGGCGCGGCAGACGACGCCGGGGTGGGCGGCGCTGCAGAGGTCGCCTGGGTCGCCGGGATAGCCGGAGTCGGCATGGGCGGCGGCTCTTCGACCGGAATCTCGATCAGCACCACGGCAGGATCGCCGTCGGCGTCGCGCGCATCGCGGCCCTCAATGGCGTCTTTGAACTCCGCGACCAAATCCGACGCGGAGCTGAAGCGCTCGCCGGGATTCTTGGCCAGCGCACGGCTGAGCACTTTTTCCAGGCCCGACGGGAAGCGGTCGAGCAGGTTGCGCAGCGGCGGCGGCTCGTTCAGGTGCTTGTGCATGTACCCAAAGGCCGTGTCCGCCTCAAAGGGCAGCTTGCCGGTCAGCATCTCATAGAGCATGACGCCCAGCGCGTAAATGTCGGTGCGCGCGTCGACCGGCTCGCTGCGCCACTGCTCCGGGGCCATGTAGGCGGGCGTGCCCATGATCGCGCCGGCCTGCGTCATCGTGCCCGCCTGTGCGCCGGACATGATCTTGGCGATGCCGAAGTCGGTCAGGAAGGCGTTGCCGTCGTCGTCGAGCATGACGTTGTGCGGCTTCAGGTCGCGGTGGACGATGCCGCGCCGGTGCGCATAGTCCAGCGCGGACGCGATTTGGTCCATCAGGCGGCTGATCTGCGGCAGCGACATCGGCCCCCTGGCGATCACGTCGGCCAGCGTACCGCCGGTCAGCAATTCCATGACCAGATAGACCATGCCGTCGTGCTGGCCGTAGTCGAAGACCTTCAGGATGTGGGCGTGGCTGATGCCGGCCACGGTCTGCACTTCGCGCTCAAAGCGCTTGAGGAACTCGCTGCCCTTGCTCGCCTCGGATTCGATGACCTTCAGCGCCACGTCGCGGTTCATGCTGACCTGGCGCGCCCGGTAGACGCTGGCCATCCCGCCCGTGCCCAGCAGCGCCGTGATCCGGTACTGTCCCAACTGCTGCCCAATGAGGTCTGGCATGGTTCGTCTCGGCTTCCGCAATTGTTGTGTGTCTGGAACAGTGAATATTGTAGCTTGAGAGGGAAAAATGCACCCACACCCTCGGGGCGGTGCGCTCGGCGGATAGCCTGGAGCCTGTTGCGCACTCTGGGCATCGGACAGTGCGCAGGACGATGCCGCCAACGCACTGACCTCACCCCCGACCCCTCTCCATGCCTGCCACCCCAGAGGGGACCCCGGCGGTCATGGAGAGGGGAGAGCGTTGGCCTCACTGCCGCGCGCTGCGCCGTTTCCCCTCTCTACGCGGCACTCCGCGTGGAGAGGGGGCCAGGGGGTGAGGCTCAGAGTTCATAACAGCTTCTAGGGCGGCTTCCCGGCTTCCGCCGCCGCTGCGGATTGAGGTACATTCGTGCGGAGCGTGACGGCTTGCGTCGAGAGAGGACAGCATGATGAACAAACGCGATGTGGTGCTCAGCCTTCTGGACGAAAACGCGACCCGGCCCTACGTCCCGGCGGCGTTCTTCCTGCATTTTCCGCCCGCTTTCCGCGAGGGGCAGGCCGCCGTCGACAAGCACCTCGAGTTTTTCCGCTACACG
>JADZBY010000227.1 GCA_020851855.1 Anaerolineae bacterium | reverse complement strand
GCTGCTGCCGCCGGGTAATCAGCCGGGGTTAATCCCATGAAACGACCTATCGTCTTCGCCTTACTGCGTGTGATCGGGATGCTGAGAGCTTCAATGCTGGCCTGCGCAGGCACGCCCGATAATCGGCGCGTGACGCAGCTTCCGCAGTATATCTGCCCGTCGGCCACACCGCGCCCGACCGATACGCCGCGTCCCACCAGCCCGCCCACCTATCCGATGACGTTCCAGGCGAATCTCAACTACAGCTATGTGGATGTGACGCGGAACATCGTCACAATCCAGTATCTGGCGCAGAGCGTCGGCAACATCCAATTGAACTATTCGGGGATGACGACGACCGGGCAGGTCTGGTCGGGCAACTTCAGCATCGGTTATGCACCCTACGGCGCGCCGGGCGTGATTGGCGCGTATCCATTGAGCATCCCCTCGAACGTGAATATGGCGACGCTGACTGTCGTGGGTGGCTATGCTTACACGTTCACGGTCACACGCTATCCCTATCCGTTCTTCACCAACCCAAATCCGCCGCCGTGCTGTCTGCCGTCGCCGATCTACCCGACGCCCGTGCCGACCTATACGCCCTATCCGACGCCGACGCCTTACGTGCGCACCAACGACTATTTCGTCGGCGATCCCGTGTACGCCATCACCGCGACGCTGCGCCTCAAGTTCCGCGTGACGGCGGTGCAAGGCCTGCCTGCGCCATCCGATGGGCACGGCAATCCGCGCAGCGTTTACGTCTGGCGCTTGGAGGTCAAGAACATCGGGACGCTGGAATACAACCTGTACCCAGCGGCGCAGATGTACGTGAGCGAGGTGATCACGCCCTTGGGCGGCACGATGCAAGGCGTGTGGGGACCAAATCTTGATGCGGCGCGGGCAGCGGGCATCAGCCCGACCTACGATCCGGCAGCGCTCATGCCCGGACAGACCATGCTTTTCGACCTCGCTGCCTTTGGGCCACAGGGAACCGCCTATCGGATCAGCTATGCGCTGGACCTGACCACGCGCGGCGGACCAACCCAAGTGCCTGGCGCAAACATCGTGTCGTGGCTGAACCGCCCCAACACCGACTGCATCGGCGAGATACAGGAGCCATAAACGATGCCCATTATTGGCGATATTGTTCGACAGATTCAACTTGCCATTGACACCTTCTGGTATCAACTGCTGATGATGCTGGCCGCCTTCCAATGGAGCCTGCTGCGCGGCGCGTTCATGATGGGCTACACCATCCAACTGCTCACCAACTGGCTGGCGTCGGAGGCGTTCGCGCCGCTCATCCAGCAAACGGGCGACAGCCTGCAAATTGCCACCAGTTGGGCGTTCGTCATTGCCCTGTTCGTATTGGGCATGACCTATATGCTGGCCTCAATTGTCCGGCTCGATGTGGTCAGCCCGCGCAGCGCCATTTTGTGGTTCGTGGCGGGCCTGATCTTCTTTCAGGTCGGCCCGGCGCTCTACCGAGGCATGGCCGACTTCCGCCGCACGGTGAGTTCGGCGTTCTACCTGGGCGTGTTATCCACCATGCAGAGCCAGTCGGGGGCGGCGTTGTCCTCGTTGAATAATGTAGCGACCAGCGATTTGGGTATTCTCACGCCCTGCGACAACTTCGGTCCGTACCTGGGACGTTCGGGCGGGTATGGCGCGCCCATCCTCATCAACGGGCTGGACGTGGCGCTCGCCTATCTCCGTGCGGACGGTATCGACGTGATGGGTTACCCCTACCCGACCTCGGACAACTGCCAGGCGCATGTGCCGCCGCAGTCGTTCGCCATTCCGTGGGAGTGGCAGCGACCGGGTAGTTTCTTCGACAACACCAAACAGCCCGCCTTTTTCCCGACCATGACCGACGAGCAGCGCGCCGCATCGATCAGCATGGCGAGTACCGCCCAGTGGCGTCTGTTTTCGGCGTGGCCGCTCGTCTTGTTCGGGATCACGGAACAAATCGTGGGGCTGTGCCTGACTATCGCCCAGGGGCTGACCTTCATCTCCTTCGCGTGCGCGATCCTGTTCGCTTTCTTCAAGCGCACCGAGGGCATCGCTTGGTCGGTGGTAGACCAGTGGATCGAGACTATTGTCCAGACCGTCATCATTGCGATGGTGCAAGCGCTGGTCGTTTCGTTCTTCCTCGCCGCTGCTGGCACAAACAATGGACTCGTCGTGCTTGGCGTGGGCCTGATCTGCCTGCTGCTCATGCTGATCCTGCTCTGGTCGGGCGTGAAGGCCATCTGGCGCAGTTTCAACCGCCTGTTTGATGCGTTCGGCAAAGCGACGGGCGGCAGCGTGGTATCGGTTGGCGCGGCGGCGCAGACAGCGGTCACGGCAGGCGCAGCCGTCGCCACGGGCGGCATGTCATTGGTCGGCAATACGCTGGGCGGCGCAAGCGCTTTGATGAACGGCGCGTCGTGGTCGCAGGCAGCAGGCGTGGCGTTCGGCGGCTCACAGATGCTCACCGGGGCGGCACGCACGCTCACCCGTCTGCCGGGGCTGCGCGATACCGAACTGGCGGAGGCGGCGGATCACTTCGTGGAGGGTGCAGTCACGCGGCAGGTAGCGCGCGGCGTGCCCGTCGTGGGCAGGCTAACCGGGCCAACCGTCGGCGCAGCGCTGCTGACGGATCGTAATCCCGACAACTCCTATGAGGATGAGGACGGACGGTGGCGACAGCCGATGCTCGTGCCTGCGGTGGGCAAAGCGCTGGCTGGATTGACGCGCGGCCCGCGCTGGTCAGCGCCAGAAGAGCCGTTCGAGGGCGAGTTCACGCCACTCTATCCGGGGCGCATGGGCAAGTTCACGCCGATTGCATTACCGTCTGGTGAGCCTACCCCTGCGCTCCCTGATGCGCCTGCGACGGCTGCCCAACTTGAGACTGCCTCACAGCGCAGCGACTACATCGAGCAGGAGACGGACGAGGAGATGGAACAGCACATCACCGATGTCGCCCGGAGCGCTGCGCCCACCGCAAAAGCGGAGACTTCCCGTGCCGAAGCCTCGGCAGGCAAACTGGAACAGGCGGCAGATCGGCTGATGCAGGCTGCCGAAGGACTGGTTCGTGCCGCTGAAGGGCGGTTGCAGGTGTCCGGCAGCGGGAATGTGGCCTCGGCGATGGGCGATACCGTCGCGCTGCTGGCAGCACATGGGACGACAGCCCCCGACAACTTCGCCGTTGCCCAAGCGATGGCGGGCGCGCTGGGGGTCACGCCGATTGTGGATGGTAAGCCGCCCATCGAGAACGATCTGGCGCGATTCGGCCTGTTCACCAACCAGGCGCTGACAATGGGGCTGAACCCCGAACAGACTGAGCGCGTCGTGCGTGAAGTCAAGGAGTCGCCCGAAGGGAAAATCACCGACAAGACGCGCGATGAACTGATCCAGCACGGACAGGACGCGCGGGGCCTCTCGTGGACGGATGCCGGACGCGAGGTGGAGACCCTCGAACATGCTGCTCGTGTGCTGCCCAACGACATCTCGGCTTATGGGCTGGTCAACATCCCTGCGCCCGTCGTTGACGTGCGTCCCACCGTGCAGGTGACGGTGGAAGCGGGCAAAGACGCCCCCGACAGCGGTGTGCAACGTGACAGCGCGCTCACGGGCAGCGCGGAGATGCTCGGCACGCCGAAAGGCGGTGAAGCGTGACCGAGACGCTGCGTTACTATGCCGTTGACGAACTGCGCGATCTGCCGCTGGCGGAACTGACCGCACTCTGGGAACTGGTGCCTACCGAACGGCAGCGCCGCTACAAGGCGGTCTATGACCGCGAGGTGCGCAATGCGGGCGCGTCCGGCTCCGACACGCTCGAAGGGCAGGTCGCGGCTGAACTGCTCACCCGCTACACGGACACGGCGCTTGTCCCGGTGGGGGCGCGATGGGCGCGCTGCCCCGTGCGCATTCAGGAGGCGGCCAAACAGAGCAGCGAACTGGTCGCGCCGGAAACGGTTCTGGAACGCGAGTCGCCTAAGCGTTCACGCCCCATCGTGCTGCTGATAGGCGGGGCGGTGTTCGCATTTGTGCTACTGCTCATCCTGACACGCATCGGAGGCCGGGGCAGTCGTGTGGCGGAGAACCTGACGGCCACACCGACCATGACGCTTTCGCCCACGCCGCGCCGCAGCCCGACCCCCACGCCCATTGCGCTGGAAGAGCAGGACCCGGTGATCCGGGGCGGCGACGCCGACCGGACCACCGCCTATCCGGTCAATCTGCGGGTGACGCTGGCCGATGCGACAGTGCCGCGCGTATTTGTGGTGCAGCGGCGGGTTATCCAGACTGCCGAATGGCGCTTCGATCCCAACCCGGACACCGCCTCGTACATCGCTGGTCTGACCGTGCGCCCGGTGATAGGTGTGCCCTACTCGCCGGAGAACGCGGCGCTGTTCGCCCGCATGAGCGCGGGAACGGTATTCACGGTGCAGATGAACACCGGCGCGACGCTGCGTTTTGCGTTCGCGTCCAGGACCGAAGTCGTGCGCAGCGATACGGGCATTTTCCGGCAGGTGGAACCGGGACTGGTGCTGGCGCTGGTCGGGGAACGTGGGATTGACGGGATGCCCACCGCATCGCGGATCGTCGTCACCGCCACCTATCCGACGGAACAGGAACTCTCGCGGACAGGCGCATTGAGCGAGGTGAGCAGCCTGCTGCCTACGCCCGAAGCGGCGGCCACCCCAACGCCTACCTCCACGCCGATCCCGTTTGAACGCCTCGATGTGCAGGTGATCTCGGTCACGATGGTGCCGGGGCGCGTGACCGTGCAGGTGCGGCTCTACAACGGCGGCTTGGAGGTGGCACAGATCACGGGAGATATGATGTGGATGGCGTTTGGTTATGCGCCCAACCCGCCCGGCCCGCGCATCACGGCGGATGGGTTAACGCCGTTTGTGCTACTGCCCGGTCAGGCGGCGGATGTGACGATCTATTGGGCGTGGGCGGGGGAGCCGTTTGGGAGCTTGGCTGTGGGGCACTATCGGTACGCGGTGCAGTGGGAGTGAGATGCTACGGGCAAGTCTGCGTTTTTCCGGCGCGATGCTCCGCCAGTGCCTCATCTGCCAATTCCGCCAGCAAGGCTTGTGACGCGGCGAAAGCATCCATCCAGCGCCTTTCTGAGGCAAGTTCGTCCAGAATCCAAGCCGCCAAAACATCTTGTTCCGGCGCTGGCAGTTTGTTGATTTCCGCCAACGCCCGTTCCATCAGGTCAGTCATCGCGTTCCCTCCTCTGCGCAGATTATACCATGTGCACGCATCCCAGCGGATGGGTTAATGCCGTTTGTCCTGCTGCCGGGGCAGGCGGCGGGTGTGACGCTGATTTGGCGTGGGCACATATCGCTTCGCACCGCAATCTTGAGTTTCGATTCACCCGAAAATCATTCATAACCCTGCACGACTTTCATGTTTTCTGGGGGCGGCATATAGGACTGATACTATCCGTGATCCGCCGCGGCTTCAATTCGCCGAATCTCTTCATTGAGCAGTGAAATAACGTCTGCAACCGAACGCATTCTTTCTGGAGAGAGTTCTACAAACAGCTCATCATATTTCTTGATGCGTTGAAGCACACTTGGCCCGTGCGAATTAACGATGGTTTGCAAGTAACCTTGTCCCTCGCGTGGTGCCATCGACTCAGCATAAAAATGATCTCCAACAACCACCAAGTTGGTTTCCCTTGCGTGACTAGACAACACAATCTCAATCGACACGGACGTCCGGCTGATACTTGTTAGGAATTCCCGAAGTACCTCTAATCGAGTCTTCCTTCCTTCATCTCCACCGACATTAACCGTTGGTGAAGATGGGTCAATTATAAGGCGAAGCCCACATTCTCTAGCGTGCCTTTCAATAGAAAGACGTTCCCTTCGGCTATGAAAACGAAGATAGCTATCGCCTCTTTCTCCTTCGCGTTTCTTCCAAACAATGTGGTCAATATCTTGATAGGGAACGGAAAAACTACCCCCTATTTTCGCCTGAATACGAACTAACCCATATTCGCCCAGTTCTGCAAATACCTCGGCGTAATCTGCGATTGCTTTCACCCGTTCTGCTGGAAAGGTGGCAATTATTGTCGTTCCAAAAGGAATTTGTGGCTTTGGTGTAACGATCTTTTCAAAATCCACTTTTTCAAACTTAGACTCGAAATCGCTCATTTGCTCAGATAATGTGATTGCCTGAACCGCAGCAATCATTTCTCCCGGTGTTGTTCCAATTGCAATGGGAATTACTGGAATATTCAACGCAACTGCAATTCCAATTTCCTGATGAACCCAAGGACGTAACCGAGAGTTGGAAGTAATAATTGGAAATACAACATGCGACCGTGAAATAAGAGATTTTATTTGCTGTGTAAACTCGGCTCCAGGGGCTAGATTATCATCCCACAGTACACGGAAACCAATGTTGGTTAAGCGCTGAATTACTGCCTTCACCAGCGAGATGTCGTCGTGAGCATAGCTGATAAAAGCCCGATAGGGATAAATGGCTGGGTTAGGATACTGCCTCGGTTTGCCATCCATATACACTACCACCATCAAAAACTCATTCTCGTAAGTATAATGGGGCTTGCCAATGTCTTTAACGTCAAACTGGATAATTCTGTAAGTTCAGCAATCCAGCTTTGCTCCTCTGAGCTTGGACTAAAGTGAAGCATCGTTGTGCTGGATGACGTACACAATGAAGTGACCCGCCTCTAAACAGCTCCAAAAACGTTATAGCGTATCCCATTTCTTGCTGGTGATCTCCACTCGTTTCGCCGGGCTGGAAAAGTCCTTACCCCGCCCGTAGCTTTCCACCGCTTAGCTCGCAATCTTACGCGGTTCATCATCCGCGCCCTGCTATCCTGAGCAGCATCGGGGCGGCGCATTGGTCGTGAGTAGGGCCTCAGCCGCGAATTGTCCGTAGCGCCGTTTACACACCCGCTGCACTGCCCCAGCCATCCGTTTCAGCAGAGGAGACGCCAACCGTGTCGCTTCGTGACGCTATCAACCAGTTTTTCACCGATGCGCGGGACATCGCGCAGCTCATCGCGCCCATCTGCGCGGTGCTGGGGTTTATTGGCCTCGGCATCATGTACATGGGCAGCTCGTGGCCCCTTATCGGGGACTGGAAAAAGGACAATCCCCGCGCCGCCAATCAGGTGGTGATGGGCTTGCTCTTTGTCATCGCTGCCAGCAGCATCACGACCATTATCTCGTTTTCCTGAACCGTCGGCAAATTCAGTGTTCAGCGGACGGGGAAGCGCAGACCGATCTCGTTTCCCCAAGCCCGCTCGGAAGGAGTCGTCATGGTCGCTGAGTTTAAATCGCACGTCCTGAGCCGCGATGAAAAGGGCTTCATGGGCGTGCCGTTCAAGCGCCTGATGCTGGCGGGCGTAGGCGGCGGTATGGTCTATACGCTCGGCAAGTTCGCGCTGCCGGATGTCGCCATCCCGGTGGCGCTGCTGGTCGGCTTGCTGCTGGTCATCCTCACCGCGCCACGCGGCGGCATTCCGCGCTGGCAGAGGCTGCTGTACAGTGTGCGGGGCAGCCTGATGCTCGGCGCAGCGCAGCAGCCGCACAGCCTCACGGGGAGCGTCGGCAAGCTGGTCGAAATCCCCACCGATTTGGCGCGGCTGGATGCGGCGATGCTGTTCACGCCACCCCCCGCCGAGGTCGAGGCGAACCTCGCGGAATGGGTCACGTTCGCCCAAGCCGCCGATGCAGATCGCGGCGATGGGCTGGAATTCGTGGAGGTGCGCTAAATGGCTCGTGAATCGAACCCGAAAGACGCGCCACTGCGCACCTTCCTCATCGAACCGTTCGACATCATGCTGCACGCCACCGAAGATGGGGTGAACGCGCTGCAAACCCGTTTCGCCAACTGGCTGCGAGCACTGCATACCCCGGCGCGTTTCGCCTGCTGGCAGATTCCCGCCACGCTCGACGAGAAGATTTCGCAGGTCAGCCGCACGGCGCGTGAAACCGCCGATGCGCAGCGGGCGGGCCTGCTGATGGAATATCGCCGCCACTACGAGCTGCTCCAGGACTCGGCGGAGTATCAGCGGGCAGTGTGCGGCATGGCGCTGTGGAGCGAGGAAAGTCCACGTGCGCTGGCGGCGGGCATCACCTCGGCGTTCGATACGCCCGTCACCGAAACCGTATGGCCTGCGCTCTTCAACGGGCAGTACGAAATCACCCCAAAAAGCCTGGCGGCTTTTCGGGGAACCCCGATCAAGCTGCGGGAGAGTCCGTTGTGGCATCTCGCGCCGGTGGGCCGTCCCGGTGGCCGGGCGGTCTGGGCGATCCTCAATTCCTACGAGTTTCTGCCGTCCATCTGGAACTTCTTCCGTCCACTGGCGTCGCTGCTGCGGCTGAATTTCCCGCTGGCGCTGACGGTGGACATCCCCAAGACCTATGACCGCAACGACGGCATCGACGCGGTGGAAAGCATCATCGCGGCTTATCAGGTGCATCTGGCGACCATTCGGGGGGAGGATAGCCGCTCGGTGACGCGGGTCAACGACTGTCGGCGTGCGTTACAGGAGATGAATCAGGGCGACGCGCTGCATCTGGCGCAGATCACCGTTGCTGTCGCCGCGCCCGATGTGGAGACGCTCAAAGCGCGGGTCGCGGCGGTGGTCAACGAAACGCGGGCGTGGTTCCTGCTGCGGCAAGAGGTGGGAGAACTGCTGGCGCGGTCGGTGGGTTACTTCGCTGCCAAGCCAACCAAAGAGATCGGGTTGCCTCAGACGACCTGGCCCGTCACCTCACGGGAACTGGCGCTTATGCTCGCGCCGCTCGGTTACCGCAAACTGTCCAAGACGCAGGGCATCTTACGCGGTGAAGCAGTCGGCGCATCGTATCCCATGTTCCACGACTCGTGGCGGGATAAACGCGCTACCCATGAAATCTGGGTGGGCTTGTCGGGTTTCGGCAAAACGTTCTACTGCAACTGCTATCTGAGCCGTGAATACGCGGAAAACGGCATCCCGTTCG
>JADZBY010000226.1 GCA_020851855.1 Anaerolineae bacterium | reverse complement strand
CATCCGCTAATGCGCTCCGCTCGCTTTATCCGAATGACACAGCGCAAGTTCGGAGGATAAGGATGAACGGTATGCGCAAACGCAAACAAAGCCGGGGGGCGATCTGCCCCCCACACAGCCGCCGTCCCGGCTGGCTGCGTACAGTGACAATGATCGTGCCTGCCCTGGCGGCGCTGGCCGTGCTCATGCTCGCGCCGGCGACCGCCGTTTTGGCGCAGGGAATTGACGAGCTTCCCCCCGATTCGGTGCATCTGATCGCGATGGGGCAGCCGATCCTGGGCCAGCCGTTCACCGTGCAGATCGTGACCAACGTGGCGACGCCGGCGTACGGCTACGGATTCCAGATCGAATACGACGGGACGCGGCTCCAGGTGGAAACGCGGCCCGACACGGACGGCTCCCCGGTGGCCATGCAGTCCGGCGGCGTGTTCGTCGGGGCGCAGCGCATCCGGAACAGCGCGCAGGTGCTCGCCGAGAGCGGGGCCGGCACGCTGGACGTGGTGTATACGCTGCTGCCGCCCGCCCAGGCGCGGCAGGGCGCTGGCGTGCTCGGTCAGGTGACCTTCACCGTGCTCAAAGAAGGCCCGGCGGAGATCAGGCTGGTCAACCCGCGCCTGATCGCCCTGGAAAATGGCGTGGCGCGCGACATCGCGCTCACGCTGGGCGAGCCGGTGCTGGCCTTGAACGTGGGCGCGGCGCAGAGCCAGGTGACGGCGGGCGCATTCCCGCGCCAAACGCCGGGCATCCCGTTGGAAGCCGTCGTGATCGGGCTGGCCGTGCTGGTCGCCTTCCTGCTGCTGGTCATCCTGCGCCTGGCGCTGCGGCGTCCGGCCTCGGCAGAGGCGGCGCACGCCCGGCTGACAAACGCGCGGGGACGCTGACGCCCTGCCTGCTCCCGACAACGTGACGAGGATCATTCCGTAATGCCCGTAATGCAACCGAAACGCCCAAGCGCGGGCGCGGGGATATGGATCGGGGCCGGGCTGCTGCTGGCGCTGGGCATAGCGCTGGCGCAGCCCGTCTTGACGGCGGCCCAGGTTGCCCAGGGGACGCCGACGACCACCCGCACGACAACCGTCACGGCGACGCCGACGTTTACCGCGACCCCAAGCCCGACGCTCACGCTGACCTTGACCGCGACCGTGACCGAGACGCCGACGCTGACGCCGACGTGGACGGAAACGCCAACCCAAACGCCCAGCGAGACGCCGACGTCGACTCCGACGGAAACGCCCACGCCGCCGCCGACCTTCACCGAAACGCCGCTGCCCACGGCGACGCCGCTGCCCACCGAAACGGCGACCGAAACGCCCACCGAAGCGGCGACTCTGCCGCCCATACCGAGCGAAACGCCCATCACGCCGGACGTGCAGCCCACGCAAGCCCTGCCGACCGATGTTCTTGCGACCGCCGTGATCCCGACGGACGCGGTTCCCACGGACGCGCTGCCCATTCCGGCCACGCCGACGCTCGATCCAACGCTGCTGACGCCGCCCGCACCGCTGCCCGCCGCGACGGAAACGCCGTTCCCGGTGGAGACTGCGACTCTGCCCGGTGAAACGCCCCTGCCGGTCATCCCGACGGAGACGCTGCCGGGCGAAACGCCGCTGCCCACACTGCCCTTCACCGAAACGCCGACCGAGACGCCGACCGAGACGGCCACCGAAACGCCCGCGCCGCTGCCGAGCGAGACTCCGACCGAGACGCCGACGCTGACGCCGACGTTCACGCCCACGGAGACGCCGCTGCCCACCTTTACGCCCATCCCGACAGCGACGGCCACGCCGACCTTTGAGCCGGTCGTATTGCCCACCTCGTCGCCGGAGCCAACGGCCACCGAGACGCCGACGGAGACGCCGACCGAGACGGCCACCGAAACGCCCGCGCCGCTGCCGAGCGAGACTCCGACCGAGACGCCGACGCTGACGCCCACGGCCAGCGAGACGCCCGCGCACGGCCTGAATGCGGTGCTCGTGCCGGATGCGCCGACTGTCCAGCCCGGACAGGCGTTCCAACTGGCGCTCATCGTCGACCCGGCGGGCGCGCCGCTCGTGGGGCTGGAGTCGCACTGCACCTTTGACCCGGCGCTGGCGATATTGACGGAGCCGCCCCAGGCGAACGCTGCCCTGTTCCCACCCGGCGCGATTGCGGCGGCGGCGGCGCAAGACGGCGCGCCCGCCTGGGATATGAGCGTGAAGGCTGCGCCGGATGCGCCGCCCATCACCGCCGCCAACGTGTTCCTGACCGGCGTGTTCACCGCGCTGCAGCCGGGCGATCTGAGCCTGAACTGCACCGTACGCGCCGCGCTGGCCGATGGCAGCCTCGTGGATGCGCCGTTCACCGCGCTGCCCATCCAGATCACGGCGCAGGCCGGCGGTCTGGCGGGCGTGGTGCTGCGAGCGCAGGGCGATTCGGCGCAGATCGAGGTCAGCGTGAGCGACGAGCAGGGCCATCCGGTGGCCAGCACACACGCCGCCGTCGATGGCACGTTTGCGCTGGACAATCTGCCCGCCGGGCGCTACCGGGTGCGCGCCTGGGGGCCGGTCGGGCTGCCCGCCGAGGGCGACGTCACGGTGAATCCGGGCGAGCAGGCGCTTCTGCCTGCCATCCTCATGCCGTGGGGCGATGCGAACGGCGACGGCGAGATCGATGAACTGGACGTGGTGACCATCGCCGCGTGGTACGGCGCGAGTGTGCCGCCCGCGCCCGCCGAACTGGATGCCGACGGCGACGGCCAGATCGGGCTGGCGGAGCTAATCGCGCTCGCCACCGACTTCCGCGCCACCACGGTCCGCTGGCAGTAGTACCTCAACTAGAGAAGAACCCCCTAACCCTGCCCTTCCCCCCATCAAGAGGGGAAGGAAAAACCGGCTCTCTTAGCCCCTCCCTCTTCATGGGGGAGGGGTTGGGGTGGGGGAAACAACCCTGAATCCTCACCAAGTTG
>JADZBY010000225.1 GCA_020851855.1 Anaerolineae bacterium | reverse complement strand
TTGATCGTGTCGAAGGCGTGCCACTCCCAGCGGTCTTCTTCCTCGTTGCCGAGCGCCGCGCCGATGCCGCCCAACGCCGCGCCGGTGTGCGAGCGGGTCGGGTACAGCTTGCTGATGACCGCCGTCTTGGCGGCGCGCGACGCATACAGCGCCGCCATCAGCCCCGCGCCGCCTGCGCCCACAATCACAACATCAAATTGATGGGTCTTCATGGTGTATTGCCTGGACTCCTGTGTGCCGACGAGCCGTCGTGCGGGTCACGTCTGGCCCGTGGTGCGGCGGCCCGGTATCTGGTTCACCGACTAACGACCAACCGCCGAAAGGACTTGCCCGGTTTGCGCCTCGGACGCGAGCGACTCGACCGTCGCCGGGACGGTGTTGAGGATGGCGAGCGAGCCGACGACGAGCAGGATAATGGCCACGATGAGCAGGGCGAGCAGCAGGGTGCGGTTTACAAAGCGCTGGCGGGCATAGTCGTTCACGATGTACCGCGCGCCCCAGATGCCGTGAATGACGATCAGCACCAGCAGCATGATGTCGTAGACGCGCCACACGAACACGCCCGCCACGGCGGTGTTCCAGCGCAGGGCCACGAAATTCGGCGCGAGCATCTCCGCCGCCGCCAGATTCGCGCCCAGAGTTGAGCCGACCGGCACATGCCCGGCCAGCGTGATGTCAAAGACGCCCTGGATCAGGTGCAGCATGATCAGGTGGCCGAAGACGAGCGGGATGATCAGCAGGCCGGAGATGCGCATGAAGCTCCACATGAAGCGGTCCAGCGGGCTGCGCTTCATGGGCCGGTTCTCTGTGCGCCGGGCCAGGCCGGGCACGACTGCCGCCGCGCCCGCGACGATGCCCGCCGCGATGAGCACAGCCACCGTGCCCACGGCAAACGGGATGACGGCCTCGACGATCAGCCCGAACTGGAAATCGAAGCCGCGCCCTTCGCTGGGCAGCCGCACGTTGTAGTAATTCAGCACGTGCGCGAACATGATGATGAAGGCCGGGATGAGCAGCAGAGCCGTGCCGAGCAGCACCAGCCGCGCGGCGGTCGCCTGGTGACGCCACCACTGCGGGCGGTAGTCGAGAATGGCCACGCGGAAGCCGTTCAGGGCGTGATAGACCACACAGGCGACGAGGGCGAACTCGCCCACGGTGAAGAGCGGCGTGGCGTACGCCTCGATGGCTTTGGCGTACAGCTCCGGGTAGAACGTGGCCCACGAGGTATCGATGACGTGCATGATCACGAAGACCAGCGTGCCGGCCCCGGCGACCCGGTGCAGCACCCAGCTCCACATGCCCAGTTTGCCCCTGTACCGAAGCGTCTCGGTGACAGTGAGGACGAGAGACGTCATGGGGGGAAGCCTCCTCGGTTCAACAAGTTACATAAACTAAACACGGGGGCACTTTATCTAGCCTGCGGTCCATTATAGCGGGCGCGGGATTCTTTGCACGTGGTTGTGAGAAACGGTATGTCGGCGGGGATCCTCGGGGTGACGGACATGCAGGGCAATCGCATCAAAGCGTCCTCACCCCCGGCCCCTCTCCATATCCGTCACCCCCAAAGGGGACCCCCGCCGGCATGGAGAGGGGAGATCGGCTGCCATGCCAGCGCGTGCTTCCCCCTCTCCGCGCGGAGTACCGCGTAGAGAGGGGGTTAGGGGGTGAGGCGTTTTCCTGCTGCCTGCCTTAATGGCGGATTTTGATGCGATTGCCCTGGACGGACATGGAGAAGGGCTGGGAGTGGGGGCGTTCTGTTGCTAAACTGTGACGCTCAAGCGTTCCTGCGAGCCGCATTTGGCGCTATGCTACGAGCAATACGTAGTGCAGACTACCCTTATAGGAGAGCTACGATGTTGGGTACTGTACGCCGGGCGCTCCGCCGGGCCTTCACCATCGCCGCTGCCGGGCTGATCGGACTTGCGGGGCTGCCCGGCCATGCGCAGACGCCCGCCTGCCCGGATATGGTCAAACAAGCCCTGTTGAACACCGGGCAGAACTGCGCGCAAATGGGCCGTGACCAGCTGTGTTACGGCTACGACCGTATCGATATCGCGCTGCGGCCCGATGTCGCGCCGGGCAGCGTCGCCTTCCAGTCGCCCGGCGACGTGATCGATATGGCCGTGGTGGACACCATCCGACCGGCGGCGCTCGATTCGGCCACGGGCGAATGGGGCGTCGCTTTTTTGCGCACGCGCGCCAATCTGGCCGACGTGGCCGCCGGGCAGTTCGTCACGTTCATGCTCTTTGGCGACGTCGAGCTTCAGCAGGCATCGACCAGCGCGCCGGACGGCGTGCAGGCGTACTATTTCCGCACTGGCGTGGGCGGCTCCGGCGATGCGACGTGCCAGAACACGCCCGCCAATGGTATCCTTATCCAGACGCCCAAAGGGGCCGGGCAGGTGCAGCTCGTGATGAACGAGGTGCGGCTGTCCATCGGCTCGACGGTGTTCCTGACCACGACGCCAACCAGCCTGCCGCGCGGCCCGATCGCGTTGCAGGCGACGCGCACGCCGACGAAGGGCGCGGGAGCAACCGGCCAGCGCCCGACGCTGCGCGTGCGCACCTTTGAGGGACATGCCATCGTCCAATCGAAGGGCCGGAGCGAGCTGGTCATCGCCCGGAACCAGATCGATGTGCCGCTGGACGAGGATTATCTCGCGGATGGCGAGCCGGGCGAGCCGGAGTTCTTCGAAGAGGAGATTGTGCTTGGCTTCGAGGAATTTCTGGAAGACGCCAGCGAAGGCGACCTGTTCGAGGACCGCGATCCGATCTTCGATGAAGAATCGCTTGCCGACGATGACCTGTCCGAGTGGGATACGGCGGACTGGAACTGGGATGAGTGGGACTGGGACGATGACGCCGACTGGGATTGGAGCGAGTGGGAAGATTACCAGGGCGAAGACGACGGCCTGGATGAGGATGCGCCGGATGATGGGACCGGCGACGGCCTTGACGACGGTGCAGAGGATAGCGCGGACGACGGCGCGGGTGACGGATTCGACGATGAGACGGATGACGGGGCCGACGACGGCGCGTACATGGAAGGCGAGGCCGGCGACGATCTCGCTTCTGAAGAACTGGGCGACGGCGATCCAGGCTCCGAAGACCCCGGTGAATGGGAATCCGGCGAAGGCGAGGGCGAGGGTGAGGGCGGCTGAGGCGCGCTTACGTGCCCTCGTCCCCGGCCTGGAACGCGCCAACGAGGAGCGCGCCTGAGCGATGCGCCGCCTTGTGCTCATCCTGCTTGCCGCGCTCATCGCCGTGTCTGTGGCGGGCGGTGCGCTCGTCGTGGACCTGTTCCGGCGCGGCCCGGCGTGGCAGTATCTCTACGATAGGACCGGCGAAGAAAACCCCGTCCAGCAGGTGTACGGCTACGTCAGCTACCTGGGCAATGCCCTGCGGCGCGGCCCGGCGCTCGCCGCCGATGTGGCCACTGCGCCCACCGTGGACAATGCGCTGGGCGTGAACACCTTCCTTGAACTGGAGCCGGAGCCGGCCAAACGCGAGCGCCAGATGCAGATGATCGCGGACGCCGGCATCGGCTGGATTCGCCAGAAATTCACGTGGCAGGACATCGAGATACGCGGGCGCGGCAATTTCACCGACGACCGCAACGACGTGGACGGCGACGGCCAGATCGACGCCATCGACGCCTGGGCGAAATATGACCACATCGTCGACCTGGCGGGTGAGTATGGCGTGCGCATCATGGCCCGGCTCGGCACACCGCCTGCCTGGAGCCAACGGCCTGAACTGGCCGGCACCTTTGCGCCGCCCGCCGACTTCCAGGACTTCGTGAACTACGCCGTGGCGGTCGCCAGCCGCTACCAGGGCCGCATCCGGCACTTTCAAATCTGGAACGAGCCGAATCTGGGCCTGGAATGGGGCAACCAGCCGGTCGATCCGGTCGCCTACACCGAACTGCTGTGCCGGGCATACCGCGCGCTCAAGGATGTGGACCCCGACATCGTCGTGATCAGCGGTGCGATTGCGCCCACGGTGGACATCAGCGGCTACAACATGAACGGCGGCGTGTTTTTGCAGCGCATGTACGACGCGGGCGCGGGCGGTTGTTTCGACATCCTGGCTACGCAAGGCTATGGCCTGTTCAGCGGCCCGACCGACCGGCGGCTGCACATCACCACGATCAATTTCCCGTACCTGCTCTGGCTGCGCGATGTGATGGTGGCCAATGGCGACGCGCACAAGCCGATCTGGATTGGAGAACTGGCCTGGAACCCGGTCCCGTCCGAGTCGGATCGTTCTGACATCGTGGCGCGTTACGCCTACGGGCAGGTCAGCGATGCGCAGGCGGCGCGCTACGCGGTGCAGGCCTACCAGCGCGCCCGTGACGAGTGGCCGTTCGTCGGCGTGATGTTCTACTGGTTCTTCAAGCGGCCCGACAATTCGGAAGCCAACCAGAGCTGGTACTACTTCCGGATGCTCGACCCGGATTTCACGCCACGGCCCGTGTACGACGCCATCCGTGATTACGCCGCCGGGTTGCGTTCGGGTCGGGACGCGGGCCGGTGAGCGCCGCGCCGGTCATGGCGAGGGCGTGGCGGGCGATAGTGCGCTCGCGCGTGCACGTCCTGTTCCCGGCGCTGATCGTGCTGCTGGCCGCCGGGCTGCGCTTTCACCGTCTGGAAGCGCAATCCCTGTGGAATGACGAGGGCAACAGCCTGCGCCTTGCCGAGCGGCCCATCGCGGCGCTGGTCGAGGCCGCCTCGCGCGATATTCACCCGCCGGGTTATTACCTCGCCCTGAAGAGCTGGATCGGACTCGCCGGATCGAGCGAGTTTGGGCTGCGCGCGTTCTCGGCGCTGGCGGGCGTGCTGGCCGTGGCGTTCACCTTTGCGGCGGGAAAGGCGCTCTCATCGCCGGGCGCAGGCGCGCTGGCGGCGCTGCTCGTGGCGATCAGCCCGTTCAGCGTGTATTACGGGCAGGAAGCGCGCATGTACGCCCTGCTCCAGGCGGAAAGCGCCGCGTCGTTATGGCTGTTCATCGTGTGGCTGGGGAAACCCTCACCCCCCGCCCCTCTCCCCCATGGAGAGGGGAGTCAAAGAGTCAGGATTGCCCTGGCGCTCGCGCTGGTGAATGCCGCCGGGTTGTACACACAGTACGCCTTCCCGTTCGTGATGCTGGTCGAAGGCGCGCTGTTCGTGGTGTGGTGGCTGTCGCAGCGTGCGCCGCGCCGCCCGCTGCTCGCTTTCGCCGCGCTGAATCTGCTGACCCTGGCGCTCTTTCTGCCGCAACTGCCCACCGCGCTCCGGCAGGTGACGGCGTGGCCGCAGGCGGGGCGCTCCGTCGACCTGGGCGAGGGGCTGGCGGCGGCGGCGCGCTGGCTGGTGTACGGCAACACCTACGGCGATCCGGGCGCGGCGGTCCCCGGCTGGTTATACCTGTGGCCCGCCCTGTTTCTGGCTGCCGGTCTGCTGCCGGACTGGATCAAGGGCAAGGCGCTGCCGTCGTGGTGGCGGCGCTTGCTCCCGTTAAGCGCATTGGTCGGGATGTTGGCCCTGTTCTTCGCGCTGAACCTGTTCCGCGAGGCAAATCTGAAGTTCCTGTTGCCCGTACAGGTTGCCCTGGCGCTGGGCATCGGGCGCGGAATCTGGCTGCTGTGGGAGATCGGCGCGCCGAACCTGAGCGTACCGCTCGAAGCGCTGCCCCGGCTGGCGGCCATTTTCGGCGCGCTGTCCATGCTGGGGCAGATCGGCGGCGCGTTGGGCAACCTGTACGGCCACCCGGCCTACCAGCGCGACGATTACCGGCGCATGGCGGCGCACATCATGGCCGGCGAGCAGCCCGGCGACGCGGTGATCCTCGATGCGCCCAACCAGATCGAGGCGTTCTCGTACTATTACCGGGGCAATGCAACGGTGGTCGGCCTGCCGCGCGGACTGGGCGGCGACGATGCGGCGACAGAGCGCGAGACGCTGGACCTGATCGCGCGCCACCCGCGCCTGTTCGCCCTGTACTGGGGTGAAACCGAACGCGATCCGAACCGTGTCGTGGAGCGCACGCTGGCCGCGAACACGTTCGAAGCGGCGTCAGGCTGGTACGGCGACGTGCGGTTGGTGCAGTACGCCGCGCTGCCGTCCGCCGGGCAGGCCGAGCCGGTGGGGGAGCAGTTTGGGGAGTCCATCGTGCTCGACTCGGTCGCGGTGAGCAGTAAAATGCTGCGGCCCGGTCAGGCGCTCGGCGTGGCGCTGACGTGGCGTGCGCTGGAGCCGATCCCGCGCCGCTACCGGGTCACGGTGCAGCTTCTCGGCGCAAACGGGCGGCTGCTGGCCCAGCACGACGCCGAGCCGGGCAACAACATGGCGCTGACCACGACATGGCAGCCCGGCCAGCCGGTCCCCGACGCGCACGGCCTGCTCATCCCGCCGGACGCGCCGCCCGGCGACTATTCGCTCGTCATCGCGCTGTACGACGTGGACGATCCGACCGCGCGCCTGCCGGTCGCGGGCGGCGACGCGCTGCCGGTCGCGAGCATGCGGGTGGAGTGAGCCTGGCCCCGGCCTTTTCCTCACGGGTTTCCACGTATCATCGCGGATCACGGCGGCGGGCGCGTCGCGACGCGCCCCTACAGCGGCAGCACGGTAGGGGCGGTTCGCGAACCGCCCGTTCAAATGATCCGTGCCTGAAATTCAGGAACCCATTGGAAGGCGGGGCAGGGGCGAGGCCATTTTTGCTCCCTTCCCACTTGGCAAACCTTGTACAGAATATGTACACTTAGGCCCAGGTGTGCGGAAGAGTCATTCCCTGAGCGGTAAAACGGAGGCAGCCATGATACTCGTCACAGGCGCATCGGGCTATATCGGCAACAACATCGTGCGGCGTCTGGTGCAGCTTGGCAAGCCGGTTCGGGCGATGGTGGGCGACGTTCAGAAGGCGGCGCTGCGGCTCAAAGATGTCGAGCCGAGGATCGAGATCGTCAAGGGCGATGTGACGCGGCCCGAAACGCTCGCGGAGTGGATGCGCGGCGTGGATGCGGTCATTCACCTGGTCGCCATCGCCATCGAAAAGGGCGGCAAGACGTATGAAGAGATCAATACCCAGGGCACGATCAACGTCGTGGACGCGGCCAAAGCGGCAGGCGTGCGGCGTTTCCTGAATATGTCGCAGAATGGCGCGTCGGCGTCGTCCACGTCGCGTTTTCTGCGCAGCAAGG
This sequence comes from Anaerolineae bacterium, assembly GCA_020851855.1. GTDB lineage: Bacteria > Chloroflexota > Anaerolineae > Aggregatilineales > UBA2796 > JADZBY01. The sequence continues at coordinate 105 of JADZBY010000225.1, read as the reverse complement.
GCGTCGCGCAGGATTACGTGGCGCGCTCCGGCCTGGACTGGACCGCCTTTCGCCCGTCGGTGGTGTGGGGGCCGCAGGACGAGTTCGCCAACGTGCAGGCGCGCC
>JADZBY010000224.1 GCA_020851855.1 Anaerolineae bacterium | reverse complement strand
GGCAGCCTGCACGGCGGCTGGGACCGGCGCGGCAGCGCGTGGGGCGCGGTTGATTTTGCGCCGCCGCGCCCGCCGGATGTCGTGCCGGTGGAGTGGGGGCGCTGTTACGTCTCGCCGTACTGGATCAGGGCGGTGGCGCGCAGCGTGGTAGCCCGCTCCGGCGATGGCGTCGTGGTGCTCGACCTGGACCTGGACGGCGACGAGCGCACCGGCTGGACGATCACATACCTGCACGTGGCCGATCAGGACCGCGCGGCGCGGGGTACGCTGCTTGAGACGGGCGCGCCCATCGGCCACCCGTCGTGCGAGGGCTTCTTCCTGAACGCCGTCGGGACGCACGTGCATCTGGCGCGCCGCTACAACGGCGAGTGGATCGCCAGCGATTGCCCGGCCTGCCTGCCGCTTGTGCCTGCGCCGGATTTTGTCATGGACGGCTGGCGGCCCCGGCGCGAGGGCGATCAGGCGTCGATGGGCTACCTGGAGCGCGCCGAATTTCCCTTTTCCCAGGGCGGGCGGCTGGTTGCCCTGAACGAGCCGGTGATCCCGTAGCCGCTCGTGACGGCGGTGTGTTGGAACCAGGGTCGCTTGGGTTGGCGTCCCTCACGCCCCCATCCCCTCTCGTCCTGTGGGCGAGAGGGGAGAATAACGGGATGCGTACTAGAGCCTGTTATGCACTTTGAGCGGCGGACATTGTCCCGTGAGGCGATGGCAACGCCCTGACCTCACCCCCGACCCCTCTCCACGACTGCCGCCCCAGAGGGAACCCCGGCAGCCGTAGAGAGGGGAGCGAGCGAACCTATGCCGTTCCCCCTCTCTACGCGGTACTCCGCGTGGAGAGGGGGCAGGGGGTGAGGCTCAGAGTTCATAACAGCTTCTAAGTTTTCCACCCCTCGCTATGAGGGAGAGGGGCCGGGGTGAGGGGTTGGCACATCTATCCTGGCTCTACTTGGAACAAGACCGGAACGCGCGTTCCAGCTTGCCTGAAGGATAATGAGGGGTAGATCGTCGTCGTTGTGTGGCCCAAGCGCTGCTATTGCCGGGGTGAGACTCATGGGACGAGCTGCACGTGTGGTCGGACTGGCTCTCTTGCTTACGCTTCTGCCGTGGCGTATGGTACTGGCGCAAGGCCCCACCGCGACGCCGGACGGACCGGCCATCGCGCTGCATGACGCGGAGATGCTCTTCCCGGCGGGCGTGCGGCTGGGCCTGATCCTGACCACACCACCCGAAGCCCTCGAACGCGCCACGCTCACCCTGTCGCAGCCGGGCAGCCTGACCGTCACGGTGCGGGTAGACGTCGGACGGCTCGCCGTGCCCTTTGGCGATAACCTTTCGCGCGTGGATTACGCATGGCCCATCGACCCGGCCCTGACCTTCGCGCCGTTCAGCCCGGTGAGTTACCGCTGGACCGTGACCACGGCGGACGGCGAGGCGCTCAGGGCGCGGGGCGAGTTCGTCTTCCACGACGCGATCCGGTCGCTGGGCAATGGGGCCGTGTGGCGCGGCATCGAAGGTCCAATCCCACTGGTCACGCACAACCCCGATCTGGCGCTCGACGTGGTGCAGCAGGCCATCCAGCAGGCCTACGAGCGGGCCACGGCGGAAACCGGCCTCGACCAGACATTCCGGTTCGTGATCTACGATCCGGGCGTGACGTTCTGCCAGCGTGACGCAGCCGGCCTGTACGTAGATTCGCCTACCATTGGCGGCGTGCGGCTGCCCTGCGACCCACGCGCTGCGGCAGAAATTTACGCGCGCGCCGGTTACACGGCGGTCCAGCGCGCAGATTTTTCGCTCGAAGGGCTGCAAGATCAGCTGGTGCGGCGCATGGTGGCCAGCCTGTACGGGCCGTTGTGGACGGAAAGCGAAGACAAGCCGCCCGCCTGGTTTCGCGAGGGACTCTTCCAGCTTTACGGGCGCACGGCGTTGGGCTGGACGCTGCCCATCGTGCGCGATGCGGTGCGCAACGGCGGATTGTTGCCGCTGGACGCCATGCAGCGCCCGCCGGATGACGCGCCCGAATCGGCCCGCTTGTGGCGCGCCCAGGCGTACCTGATGACGCTGTACCTTGCGGCGCGCTTCGGGGCCGGTGCGCCTTTTACGCTGGCGCGTGGGCCGTTTGACGGCGACCGGCAATCGTTTGACGCTGCGCTTCAGGCGCGCCACGGCGTCACGGCGGCGCGGCTGTTCGCGGACTGGCGCGCCTGGGCGCTGAGCGACGAGGCCGCCGCCGCCGTGCGCTGGACGCCATACCTGCCCGACACCGCCACGCCGGCCCCGACGGCCACCGCCACGGCGACCCGCACGCCGACGCCCGCCCAGCCGAGCGCGACGCCCAGCCTGACGCCGACCATCACGCCCTTCCCGGCCAGCAGCAACACGCCCATCCCGCCGCGCCCGACGAATACGCCGCGCCCGCCCGGCAGCGCCTTGCGTCCCACAGCCGCCGCCGCGCCACAGAGCGCCCCCGGCGGCGGTGTGTGCGGCGCGCCCGCGCTGGTGGTG
>JADZBY010000223.1 GCA_020851855.1 Anaerolineae bacterium | reverse complement strand
TTTTACCCGCCACTGCTGCGCTCGGCCACGGTGCGCAAGTTCCTGGTCGGGTACGAGATGCTCGGCACGCCGCAGCGCGACATCACGCCCGAACAGGCGGCGGCGCGCCTGCGCAACCAAAGCGAGACGCACTATTCGATGCTGTCATAGGTGCAGACGGCGGACGGGGCAGGCGTTGTCCCTTCAGGTCACGCGCTGCGTAGGGACAAGGCCTGCCTTGTCCGTATCTGGATCGCCTGTCGTGATCGCGGACGGCGCAGGCGTCGTCCCTATGGCGTCTGCACACCACTTTCTATGGTTACCTTCCGGTTGGACGAGTTGACGGAGAGAATCCTGTGAGCCTACCACCCCAAACGCGCCGCATCGGCGTTGCCTATTACCCCGAACACTGGCCGGAGTCGCGCTGGGCGGACGATGCCCGCGTGCTGCGCGAGGCCGGGATCAGCATCGTGCGTATGATGGAATTTGCCTGGGACAAGCTGGAGCCGCGCCAGGGCGAATACCGGTTCGACTGGATGGACCGCGCGCTTGAAACCTTCCAGGCGGCGGGCATTCAGGCCGTGCTGTGCACGCCCACGCCCACGCCGCCGCCGTGGCTCAGCCACCAGCACCCGGAAATCCTGCGCGTGAACGACCGAACCGCCGTGCGCGACGTGCCCGGCTCGCGGCGGCACGTCAACGCCTTCGCCCCGGCTTACCTGGAAGCCTGCGACCGCATCGTGACCGCCATCGCGGATCGTTGGGGGCAGCACGCGAACGTCATCGGCTGGCAGATCGACAACGAGTTTGGCTGCCACAACAGCACCCGCGACGTGTCCGACCTGAGCCGGGCGGCGTTCCAGGCGTGGCTGCGCGGCAAATACGGCACGCTCGACGCGCTCAACGCCGCGTGGGGCACGCAGTTCTGGAGCGCGACGTACACCGCCTGGGAGCAAATCCCCGTGCCCGCGCCGACCACCGCCGATCACAATCCCGGCCTGCTGCTCGACTTCCGGCGCTTCTCGTCGGGCGCGTGGGTGCGTTTCCAGAAGCGGCAGATCGACATCCTGCGCCCGCGCATCGGCCCGGATCGCTTCATCACCCACAATTTCATGATCCACTTCTTCGAGATCGACTACTTCGAGCTGGCGCGCGATCTCGATGTCGTGGGCTTCGACAACTACCCGTATGGCATGACCGGCCCGCTGGAAACGGCGCTCAACCTGGACCTGATGCGCGGCCTGAAAGGCAAGCCCTTCTGGGTGCTCGAACAGCAGCCCGGCCCGGTGAACTGGGCGCCGTTCAACCCGCCCGTCGCGCCGGGACAGGTGCGGGCCTGGACGCACCAGGCGTTCGTGCACGGGGCGGATGCGGTGCTCTATTTCCGCGAGCGCGCCGTGAACATCGGGCAGGAACAATATCACAGCGGCCTGATGAAGCACGACGGCGCGCTGGATCGTGGCTACCACGAGGCCAAGCAGGTCAGCGACGACCTGGCGCACCTGCCCGCGCTCACCCGGCCCAAAGCGCCCGTGGCCATCGTCTTCGATTACGAGGACCTGTGGACGCTGGAACTCGACCCGCACAACGCCGAGTTCAGCTATTACCGGCTGGTCACGGACATGTACCGGCAGCTCTGGGAAGCGCACATCCCGGTCGATTTTGTGCCACGCGACGCCGATCTGGCCGGCTACAAGGCTGTCTTTGTGCCGTCGCCCGCGCTCATCGACGAGGCGCACACGGCCACATGGCGCGCGTATGTCGAAGGCGGCGGCAAGCTCGTGGTGACCTTCCGCGCCTTCTTCAAGAATCCGGGCAGCACGTGGACGGACCAGCCGATGCCGGCGGGCGGATTGGGCGAGCTACTCGGCGTGCGCGTGGACGAGTTCTTCTGCATCCCGCCGGTCAAATGGGTCGGGCTACGCCGCCCGGACGAGATCGCGCCGGACTGGGACGACGACCGCGGCAGCCACGTGAGCGATCTGGCCGGCAAAACGCCCGGTTACGGCTTTGGCGAGGGCTTCGGGATGCCGGCCAAGCTGCATTACCACACCTGGGCCGAGACACTGACGCCCAGCGCTGCCGAGCCGCTCATGCGCTACGTGGATGGCTTCTGGAAGGATGCCGTGGCCGCCACCGTGAATAAGGTCGGCGCGGGCGAGGCGTACTACCTGGGCTGCTGGTGCGACAAGATCATCCCGCGCTCGCTGTGGCAGGCGCTCGGCCTGGAGAGTCTGGCCATCAAGGTGGAAGACGGCCCGCGCGGTGCAGCCATCGAGATCGTGCGCCTGCAGGACGCCGACGGCCACCTGCATGAGGTGCGCATCAATCACGCCAAGCGCACCGTAACGCTGCCGGTGCTCGAAACGGGGAAGTGACGAGAGTCATGGGTCGGATGCCCTCACCCCCTGCCCCCTCTCCACGCCTGCCACCCCAGAGTGGACCCCGGCAGCGTAGAGAGGGGAAATCGCACGCTCAGCGCCGCGTAGTTCCCCCTCTTCCGTGTACTCACGGGAGAGGGGGACAGGGGTTGAGGGCGGCCTTCCTCATCGTTGTGCTACTCTTGCCCATAATCCGCGTCAGCGCGCAGCCGGGCGGCGCGATTGCCTATGGCCAGACGGTCAGCGGGCAGATCAGCGATGACGCCTTCCGGGTGGTGTACACCTTCGATGGCGCGATGGGTGAGATCATTGACGCCCAGATGGTCGGCACACGCGGCGACCTTGACCCGGTGCTCATCCTGCTCGACGCCGACAATGCCGTGGTGGCCCACGACGACGACGCCGGCAGCGCTGGCGGCAGCAACGGCGACGCCGGGCGCTTCGCCGCGCGCCTGAACGCCGTGCCGCTGCCGCGCGATGGGCTGTACTTCCTCGTCGCGACCCGCTTTGGGCAGGATCGGGGCATCACCGAGGGCGATTTCACGCTGCGCCTGAACCGCGTCGGCGTGGTGAGCGATCCGCGCCTGGAAAGCGGCGCGATCCTGCTCCGCCTGGGCGACAGCGTGGTGCGCCAGCTCGACAACGCGCGCCCGCAGGACATTTTCACCTTCACCGCCTTGCGCGGCGACCTGGTGAGCATCACCGTGAGCCGCATCTCCGGCGATCTCGACCCGGTGCTCATCCTGGCCGACGCGGACGGCAATACGATCCTGATCAGCGACGACGATCCGCAGCAGCCGGGCACGCTCAACGCCGCCATCCGCGAGTGGCGCGTGCCGCGTTCCGGCAATTACCTCGTCGCGGCCATGCGTTTTGGCGGCGAAGCAGGAGCCAGCCGGGGCGGCTACACGCTGACACTGGAGCGCGCGACGCCCGATAACCTCGGCGGCTCGGCGGATCGTGCGCTGTGGCTGGAAGAAGGTGAGGTGGCGTCCGGGCGTATCGACCGCGAGCAGGTGCAGCGCTTCTATGCGTTCCAGGCGAGCGC
>JADZBY010000222.1 GCA_020851855.1 Anaerolineae bacterium | reverse complement strand
TGGTTTTGCTCAACAGCGAAGAGAACCGCGCCGCCGACGCCGACGCGCTGCGTGCGGCGGGAATCCCGCTCTGGGTCAGTGAGCCGCGCACCGTGCGGGCCGCCATCGACCTGCTGTGGTTGATCATGGACGTGTTCGAGCACGCCACCATGACCTACCGCGTGCGCAACATCGAGATCACCGTCGAGCAGACCGAGCGTTACATGGCCGCCGAGCGCCCGGTGCGCACCTTCGTGCCCATCTGGCGCGACCCGTGGATGACCTTCAACCGCGACACGTATGTCCATGACCTGCTGCGCGTGTGCGGCGCGGTGAATACCTTTGCGGACCGCGAGCGGCGCTTCCCGCTGGCCGCCGACCTGGGCGAATCGCCGCCGGACGCCGAGGCGGGCGAAGGCCGTGACGTGCGCTACCCGCGCATCCACCTGGAAGAAGTCGCCGCCGCCGCGCCGGAGCTGATCTTATTACCCGACGAGCCGTACCGGTTCGGCGACGCCGACCGGGCGGAGCTTCTTGCTGCGCTGGCGGGTGCTCCGGCGGCGCAGAACGGGCATATTTACCTCGTCGATGGCAGTTTCCTGACCTGGCACGGGACCCGGCTGGCCTACGCGCTGCACGAATTGCCGCCCCTGGTAGCGGCGGCGCGCACGTCCGAGCCGGGGCAACAGGAAGGGTGAAGAGAAGCTTATAATGACGACTGCTTACGTTACCGACAATCGCGTGAACGCCCACACCCTGAACGGCCACATGGAGAGCGCCGACCGCCTCGAGGCCGTACACCGTGCGCTGGACGAGGCCGGCGTCACCGAGCGGCTGTGCGCCCTCGCGCCGGAGCCGATCCGCGACGAGCTGATCCTCACCGTGCACACGCCCGAATACCTCGACCTGCTCAAGTGGACCGAGACGCAAGAGGGCATCCAGTTCGGGCCGGATACCTACGTGCTGCCGGAGTCGTTCCCGGCGGCGCGCCTTTCGGCGGGCGGCGTGATCCGCGCCGTCGAGGCTGTGCTCGCCCGCGAGGCGGACAACGGGCTGGTCGTCATGCGCCCACCCGGTCACCACGCCGTGCCGTCGATGGGCATGGGCTTCTGCCTGCTGGCCAACGTGGCGCTCGGCGCGCGGTATGCCCTGTCGCATCACCGCGTGAAGCGCGTGCTCGTCGTGGATTACGACGTTCACCACGGTAACGGCACGCAGGACGTGTTCTACGCCGACCCGTCGGTGCTGTTCATCTCGACGCACCAATACCCGTGGTATCCGGGCACGGGCGCGCTGAGTGATACGGGCGAGGGCCTGGGCGAGGGCTACACGCTGAACATCCCCTTCCCGGCGCGCGTGGGCGACCAGAGCTACAGCCGGGCGTTCGAGAGCGTGGTCTGGCCTGCCGCAGAGCGTTACGCGCCCGATCTGATGCTCGTTTCGGCGGGCTTTGACGCCCACTGGGCCGATCCGCTGGGCGAGATTCAACTGAGCCTGATGGGCTACGCGCACCTGACCCGCGAACTGATCCGCATGGCGCGCCGCCTTTGCGACGGCAAGATCGTATTTGTCATGGAAGGCGGCTATCACCGCGAGGCGCTGGCCAACGGCATCCTGAACGTGGCCTACGAGCTGCTCGGCGACCAGCGCACGTCGGACCCGCTTGGGCCGGGCCGCGAGCGCGAGCCGGACGTGGCCGATCTGCTGACGCGCGTCCGCAAGACGCACCGGCTGATCTGACTCGGACGGACGCTCGGCGCGCTGTACCCGCCCTGGGGCTATCCTGTCTCCCGTAGAAAGGGATAAAACGCCGATGCGTACCGTCCTGCTCGCTCTGGGTAGTCGCGGCGACGTACAGCCCTTCGTCGCGTTGGGAAAGGGCCTGCGCGCCGCCGGCCACGCCGTTCGAGTGGCCACGCACGGCGATTACGAGTCGCTGGTGCGGGCGCACGGGCTGGACTTTGCGCCGGTCAAAGGCAACGTGCAGGAAGTGGTCGAGTCCGAGGCCATGCGCGAGTTGCTGGCCAAAGGCAACTTCCTGGCCATCACGGCGCAGACCGGCAAACTGGCCAAAGAAGCGGCGCTGCACTGGGCGGAAGATGGCCTCGCCGCCAGCCGCGACGCGGACCTGATCATCGCGGGCATCGGCGGGCTGTTCATCGGCCTCGCCCTCGCGGAAAAGCTCGACCTGCCCTTTCTCCAGGCGTACCTGTTGCCCTTCACGCCCACGCGCGCCTTTCCCGGCGTGCTGCTCCCAGCAGGGCTGTCAAAATTGGGCGGCGCGGCCAACCGGCTCTCGCACCATTTCACCCGGCAGGCCATCTGGCAGGGATCGCGCGGCTCGGACAATGTCGTCCGCGCTCAGGTGCTCGGATTGCCCGCCGCGCCCTTCATGGGGCCATACAACCATCCGCGCCTGCGCGGCCAGCCGGCGCTCTACGGCTTCAGCCCGTCCGTGATTGCCAAACCGCCCGATTGGGGCGAGCACATCCACGTCACCGGCTACTGGTTCCTGGATTCGGACGAGAACTGGACGCCGCCCGCCGCGCTGCAAGCGTTTCTCGACGCCGGCCCGGCCCCGGTGTATATCGGCTTTGGCAGCATGAGCAGCCGCAAGCCCGAAGAAACCGCCGATCTGGCGCTCCGGGCGCTTCAGCAGTCGCGCCAGCGCGCGGTGATGTTGTCCGGCTGGGGCGGCTTGCGCGGCGGCGACCTGCCGGACAGCGTGATCATGGTCGATTCCGTGCCACACGCATGGCTCTTTCCGCGCATGGCCGCCGTGGTGCATCATGGCGGCGCGGGCACAACCGCCGCCGGCTTCCGGGCGGGCGCGCCGTCGATCATCATCCCGTTTTTCGCCGATCAGCCCTTCTGGGGACAACGCGCGGCGGCCCTGGGCGTCGGGCCGGAGCCGATCCCGCGCAAACAGCTCACCGCCGAGCGGCTGGCCGGGGCGATTCAGGCAGCGGTGGGCGATGCGGCCATGCGCCAGCGCGCGGCGGCGCTCGGCGCGGCCATCCGGGCCGAAGACGGCGTGGCGCGGGCGGTTGAGGTGGTGCAGGGGATGGCGGACGCGCGGCGCTGAGCTTACGGGCGGCCCGTCTCCGGTGCACCGTCCGTCAGCACAGCCAGCGCCGGGAACGTCTCCGCCAGGCCTCGCAGAAAGGCGCGCGTCACCGGGCTGAACAGGCGCTCCCGGTCCCAGATCAGGTTGAGCGCCCGCCGCCAGCCGTCGCCCAGGACCGGCAGCGCGCGCAACAGGCCCATCGTCTGCTCGCGGCGGACGACGTAATCCGGCAGCACGGCGATGCCCATCCCGGACAGGATCGCCTGTTTGATGGCTTCCGGGTTGTCGAACTCGGCGGCGACGTGCGGCGTCAATCCGGCGCGTGCGAACATGCCATCCAGCCACAGCCGCGACTGGCTATCGCGCGGGCGGGCGATGAGCGGCTGCGCGGCGATGTCCTCGACGCTCACCCCGTCGCGCCCGCACCAGGCGTGCCCCTTGCCGACCACGACGTACTGCTCGATCTCACGCAGCGGCAGTGAAGCCAGCCGCCCGCCCGCCACGCCGTCCACTTCGCCCTCGACAAGGCCGATGTCCAGCGCGCGGCCCAGGATGCTGGCGGCGATGCGCGGCGTCACGTCGGTGACCATCGATACGGACAGCTTCGGGTATTGGGCGCGGAAGCGGCGCACCCACTCCGGCAGAAGGTACTGCCCTGCGCCGGGCGATGCGCCGATGCGAATCTGCCCGGCGGCAAGCTGATCCACGCGCGTCAGGGCGTTTTCGGCCTCTTCCAGAAGGCGCACGATGCGGCGCGTGTAGCCGTGCAACGTTTGGCCGGCAGGCGTGAGCGCCACGCCGCGCCGCCCACGCACGAACAGCGGGGCGCCCAGGCCGTTTTCCAGCGCGCCGATGTGCTGGCTGACCGCCGCCTGACTGATGTACAGCCGTTCCGCCGCGCGGCTGAAACTGCCCGCTTCGACCACGGCGTTGAAGACTTCCAGCCGGTACAGACTGAGCATCGTTTCCCTGCCATAAGTTGTGCTTATGGCTGATTATAAGGCGTTGGCTCTGCCAGGGAAAGCCCTTCCGGCGTATCCTGTGTGTGGTCAACGTGATGGGACGGTTCAAGGGGTAGATGGTCATGGATTTTCTGAAGCGGGTGTTCCAGGGTACGACGCAGACGGGGCAGGCGGGTCAATCCGGGCAGGCCGAGCGCCCGACGAGGCCGCAGGCCGTGCAGCCCCGGCAGGCGCAGGCGCTCATCGACGCCGACCAGCCGCCCTTTTTGTTGGATGTGCGTGAGCGGCACGAATTTGCCGCCGGGCACATTCCGGGCGCGCAGTTGATCCCGCTGGGCGAGCTGGAAAAGCGCCTGAACGAGCTTCCCACGGACCAGCCCATCCTGTGCATCTGCCGCTCTGGCTCGCGCAGCGGCGCGGCGGCGAACCTGCTCGCCCGGCGCGGCCTTCAGACCATCAACCTGACGGGCGGCATGATTGGCTGGGCGGGCGCGGGCCTGCCGGTGAAGCGGGGGAACGGCAAGTGAACCTCGCGGCGCTTGTGGCGAATATCGCGTTGGGCTTCAGCATCGGCGCGTCGCTCGGCATGTTGGGCGGCGGCGGCTCGATCCTGACTGTGCCCGCGCTGGTGTACATCGTCGGGCAGAGTCCCCAGACGGCGGTGACGGCCTCGCTGGCCATCGTCGGGGCGAACAGCCTTCTCGGCGCGTCGTTTCACCTGTCGCAAGGCTCGCTGCGCTGGCGGCTGGCGCTCGTCTTCGGCGGCGTGGGCATGATTGCGGCCTACCTCACCGCCGGGCTGTCGCATCTGTTCCCGCAGACCCTTCTCATGGTGCTCTTTGCGGTGCTCATGCTGGCGGTGGGCGGCCTGATGCTCGTCCAGCGCAAGACGACGCGCGGAGAGTCCATCGAGCCGCGCTGGTCCGTCGTGCTGGCCAGCGGTGCGGGCGTCGGCGCGGTGACGGGCTTCCTGGGTGTGGGCGGCGGCTTCCTGATCGTGCCCGCCCTGGTCATGCTCATCGGCCTGCCCATGAAAGAGGCAGTTGGCACGTCCCTGGTGATCATCGCCATGAACAGCGTCGCCGGGCTGCTCGGCCACCTGGGCAATACGCCGCTCGACCTGGCGCTCGTGGCGCTCATTGCCATCTTCATCGCCGCCGGGCTGGCCGGCACGTTCGTCGGGGCGCGGCTGGCGCACCGCCTGCCCGCCGCACAGCTTCGGATCGCGTTCGGTGTTTTCGTGATCATCTTGGCAGCGTTGCTGTTGGTGGATAATCTCCCGCGATTGATCGGGTGAGTGAGGGAAAAGCGCATGTACGTGGAACAGTTTTTCGTGGAAGGTCTGGGTTGCGCGTCGTATCTGGTGGGTTGTGAGGGCGCGGGCGTGGCGGCGGTGGTCGATCCGGACCGCGACGTACAGCGCTACATCGACGCGGCGGCGGCGCGCGGCATGACGATCACCCACATCATCGAGACGCACCTGCACGCCGATCACGTGTCCGGCAATACGGACCTCGCCGCGCGGACCGGCGCGCGAATTTACGTGCACGAGGCGAGCGGCGCGACGTTTGAGCACACGCCCATCAAAGCGGGCGACGATCTTCGCCTGGGCAACGTGCGCATCGCCGTGCGCCACACGCCCGGCCACACGCCCGAAAGCGTGACGCTGCTCGTCTCGGACCTGACGCGCGCCGAAGAGCCGTGGATGGCGCTCACCGGCGATACGCTCTTCGTGGGCGACATCGGGCGGCCTGACCTGGTCGGGAAAGAAGCGGCGCGTGGGCTGGCCGAGCAGATGCACGATACGCTGCACAATGAATACCTGCCGCTGCCGGACGGCGTAATGATCTTCCCCGGCCACGGCGCTGGATCGCTGTGCGGCAAGGCGATTGGCTCGGTGCGCAGCACGACGCTGGGCTTCGAGCGGCGCTTCAACCCGGCGCTGGA
>JADZBY010000221.1 GCA_020851855.1 Anaerolineae bacterium | reverse complement strand
TGCGACGCTTTCACCTTCCGCCGCTCGCTGGGGCAGTGACCTACTACTTCCGGTCAACATCTTTGTCTGTGCGATTGTGCGGGGGATTGTATCAGCACCCGCACCGGCGGTCAAGGGCGATTCTGGCGGGAGAAGGGCGAACAGGCCTCACCCCCGGCCCCTCGCCATGCCGTCGGGGTCCCCCCTGGGGTGGCAGGCATGGCGAGGGGAGATCGGCTGCCATGCCGGCGCGTACTTCCCCCTCTCTACGCGGTACTCCGCGTGGAGAGGGGCAGGGGGTGAGGTCCAAACCGCCCGGCTCAACCGTGATCGGCCAGCCGGGCGGGTGTTGTCGTGGTTGGGGGGATCAGACGCGCCGCACGCTCACTCGATGGGCAGCAGCGGGCGGAACTTGTAGCCGTAGATGATCGGGTCCGCGCCCTCGGCCCGCAACTTGCGCGTGACCATCTCGACGCGCATCCCGATCGCCGGCGCGCCGTCCAGATCGGTCAGTTGAGCCGTCAGCATCGGCCCTTCGTCCAGCTTGACGATGGCCAGCACATACGGCGCTTGCTCTTCGAAACCGGCGGGCGGATCGGTGACGATGGTGTAACTGAAGACCTCGCCCTTGCCGCTGAGTTGAACCACAGTCCTTGCCTCTTGTGCACATTCGGGACACACGTCACGCGGCGGGAAAATGAAATGCCCACAGTGTGGGCACTTCTCTCCCTGGAGCGCGTAACGCTGGGATTTCACCCGCCAATCGGGTGCAATTTGCATGGGTATTCCACCTTACCCGCGACGCCGACCGCCTGACTAACGGCCCGCGCGGCGAAGCTCGACCTCGCCCGCCATCTCCGGCAGGACCAGCATCGTCAGCTCGGCTTTCACGCTGTGCTCGTGCTGCTCGCCAGCCGCGCACTTCGGGCACACGTCACGCGGCGGGAAGGTAACCTCGTGGCAGACCTCGCAGCGTGCTCCCTGGAGCGCGTACCGCTGGTTATTGAGCCGCCAATTCTGTGCGATGTTCATGGTGACGATCCTTCTTCCTCATTCACTGCGCCACGCTACACCCCGATAGCTACGGCGTGCACGGGCGCTTGTTCACTTGGTCACAAATCTATCAGGTTGGACCTCTCAAAAGCTATCAGGCACGTTCCGAAGACTGCCAAAAGCGCTCATGAGAGGCCTTAATGATCTGATAAATCGGAGCCTCAAGCGAAGATGTGAACCACCGCCGTGGCCGCCAGACCGCCCAGATTGTGCGCCATGCCGACCGCCGCGCCGGGAACCTGGTTCGCGCCCGCCTGCCCACGCAGTTGCAGCGCGATCTCGACCGCCTGGTACACGCCCGTCGCGCCGAGTGGGTTGCCCCGGCTCTTCAGCCCGCCAAAGGTGCTGATCGGCAGGTCGCCGGTCAGGCCGATGCGGTTTTCGGCGGCGAGCTTCCAGCCCGCACCGCGCGGCGCAAAGCCGGACGCCTCAAGCGAGAGCGCTGAAACGATGGTGCTCATGTCGTGCAGTTCCAACACGTCGATCTGGTCGGGCGTGATGTTGGCCTGGGCAAAAGCCTTCATCACCGCCGCGTTCAGCGCTGCAAAGTGCAGCGGATCGGGCCGGTCGTGCAGGGCGAGCGTGTCGGTGGCCGCCGCGCTGGCCAGGATGCGCACCGGGCGTGGGGCCATGTCCGCCGCGCGCTCGCCGCTGGTCAAGATGACCGCCGCCGCGCCGTCTGCTTCGGGCGCAACGTCGAACAGGTTGACCGGCTCGGCCACGATGGGCGCGCTGGCGAAGCGGTCCGCCTTGATCAGGTTGCGGTACATGGCGTTGGCGCTCTTGCTGCCGTTGGCGTGCGCGTTCACGCTGAAATTGGCGAACTCGGCCAGCCCGACGCCGTATTCGTGCATGTAACGCCGCATGAGCAACGCCGCCAGCGCCACGGGCGTCGCGCCGTGCGCCGCCTCGTACTCCGAGTCGAGCACGCTGGCCACCGCGCCGACGCGCTCGCTGCCGATCACGTCGGTGACCTTCTCGACGCCCAGGACCATGACCGTGTTCACCAGCCCGCTGGCGACCATCAGGTAGCCCTGCCGCAGCGCCAGCCCGCCCGATGCGTCAGCGCCTTCCACACGCATCGCTTCCACGCCGCGCAGCCCGGCAAAATCCGCCAGCAGCGGCCCCAGGTGATTCTGGTCGCTGATGTTGGCGGCCAGCGCATTGCCGATCACGATAGCGTCGACCGTGCGCAGCCCGGCGTCTGCCAGCGCTGCCTGCACGGCCTGGAGCGCCTGGTGGCGCAATGATGTTTCCCAGTGTTCTCCGGCGGGCGTCTGCCCGATGCCGATGATCGATACGTTTGCCATAGATTCCGTGTGTCCTATCCGCCTCGTTGGCGATGAATATGAGAGAAACAGCCCTCACCCCTGGCCCCTCTCCCTCATGGAGAGGGGAACCGCACGGCGAGGTTCGGGCGAATGGCGGGCCGCTCACGAGCCGCCCCTACCCATGTCCACGATGCGTGTAGGGGCGCGTCGTGACGCGCCCGCTGCACAAGTCTGCCTGCCGACCTCTCTCGGATGATCTGCAAACCCTCACCCCTGGCCCCTCTCCCTCATGGAGAGGGGTGAGGAAACCAGGGAGCTTCCCACTTTCTCCCCTCTCGCTCTGAGGGAGAGAGGGGCCGGGGGAGTGAGGGTCAACGCACCAACGTACCTCGCAGGCGCGCCCTAATCCATCCGCAGCTTGCCGCGATACCGGGTGTACAGCGCGTAATCGATGGGCGTGCGGCGCGCGATGTAGGTGCGGGTCTTCGGCGCGCGCCCCTGCCGCTCCATGATCCGGTCGGTGACGCGCAGGTCGAAGGCGTCCGAGCCAGCGCCACTGCCATAGCTCACGCACAGGATGCGGTCGCCCGGTTTGGCGATGTCCAGCACCGCCGTCAGGCCCAGCAGGCACGACCCGGCGTACACATTGCCCACCTCGTTGGCCAGCAGGCCCGGCCCGTACTGCTCCGGCTTGAAGCCGAGCGTCTTGGCCGAGCGCTCCGGGAATTTCACGTTGGGCTGGTGGAAGATGGCATATGTGTAATCCGCCGCGTTGCTGCCCATCAGTTCCATCAGCGTGCTGGCCGCCGTCTCCGTGTGCCGGAAGTAGGCCGGTTCGCCGGTGAATCGGTCGCCGTGCATGGGGTACTTCTCTTCGGCCCGCCGCCAGAAGTCCGGCGTGTCGGTCACGAAGCTGTACGAGCCGTTGAACACAGCCAGCGCCTCGTCCATCGGCCCGACGAGGTACGCCGCGCCGCCCGACGCCGCCGTGTATTCGAGCGCGTCGCCGGGGCGGCCCTGCGCCGTGTCCATGCCGATGCTCATGGCATACTGCGCCATGCGGCTGCCCACCAGGCCAATTGACGCCTGGAGCGCTTCCGAACCGGCCTTGCACGCAAACTCCCAGTCGGCGGCTTCCGTGTTGGGCGCAGCGCCGATGGCTTCCGCGACGATGGTCGAGCTGGGCTTGACCGCATACGGGTGGCTCTCAGAGCCGACCCACACGGCGCGGATGAGCGTCGGGTCAATCTGGGCGCGGGCGAGGGCGTTGCGCGCGGCCTCGATGGCCATCGTGATCACGTCCTCATCCAGCCCGGCGACGGCCTTCTCTTTGACCGGCGAGCCGCCCAGCCCACCCGTCCACACGCGCGCCACTTCCGCGCCGGGCAGCCGGTAGCGGGGTAGGTACGCGCCGTAACCGACGATGCCGACCTCGCGCTCCGGTTTCATCAGGTTGCGCGCGGCATTCACAGGGTTGCCATTCGTCATGCTCTCTTCTCCATGTCCGTGCGCCGGGCGTCCTGCGCCCGACGAAGATGATTAGGTAACAGACTAACCACATTAGTCCAGGCCCATCGGCGTGAAGCCGCGCCAGGGATAGACCGCCAGCGGCCCGCACAATTCCGCCGCGCCGACCATCGCCGGGGCGTAAATGAGCGCCGCCGCCGCCGGGGCCGTGTACGGATCGGGCCTCGCCTCGCCGCTGTCCACCGTGAGCAGCATGTCGGGGAACACCAGCCGGAAGTTGGCCGTGCCGCTGACCATGGTGATGCCGCACGGCTCGCCAAACAGGGCGATGAAGTCGCCCAGCGGCGGCAAGCTCTGGTTTTCCAGCGGCATGATGCGCAGCACGGCGACGATGCCCTGCGGCCCGGTCACGTCCAGGCTTTCGGGCGGCTCCATCCCGGATGGGTCTTCGGCCATGCCGGGCATGAGCCATACCGGCTCGGCGGCTTCAGCAGCGCCCGGAAAGCCCGACGGGACCTCGTCCATCGCCGAACGGCCCGGCAGCAGGTCGCGAAAGCAGGTGCGCCGTTCACAGCGGGCAAAACCGAGCGCCCCGACCGGATTGGGCGCGGCGGCGGCCTGTCCGGCCAGCACTGCGCCGGTGGTAAGGATCAGCGCCAGCGCAAAGACGAGCGCCGCGCCACGTAGAAAACGCCGAAAGTGCAAGACGATCTCCCGTCGGCCTCATCCCCCGGCTCTATTCGGGTGGGCAAGGCGCGGACAACGCAGGCATTGTCTCTACAGCGCCGTGTAGGGACGAGGCCCGCCTCGTCCGCTCACTCCTGGCCCTACCGCCGATTGGGGTGAGGCTCTCCTCTATCCCTTGAACTGCTGCACGAGGGCCTGCGCCCGGTCCAGGCGAATCTGGCCCTCGGCGATCATCGTTTCGACCACGCGCGTGATCATGTCGCCCGACGCACCGGCGGCGATGGCCAACTGCCGCGCATGCAGGCCCATGTGGCCACGCTGGATGCCTTCCGTGGCCAGCGCGCGGATGGCGGCCAGATTTTGCGCCAGCCCGACCGCGCCCATGACCTCGGCCAGCTCGCGCGCCGTCTTGACGCCCAGGATTTTGAGCGCGACTTTGGCCGCCGGATGGACGCGCGTTGCGCCGCCGACAATGCCCACCGCCACCGGCGCTTCGATTTCGCCGCGCAAATTGCCCTGGGCGTCGCGCTGCCAGCGCGTGACGCTGCGGTAGCGCCCGCCCCGCGCGGCGTAGGCGTGTACGCCCGCTTCCAGGGCGCGCCAGTCATTGCCGGTGGCGATACACACGGCGTCCATGCCGTTCATCGCGCCCTTGTTGTGCGTCGCGGCGCGGTATGGGTCGGCTTCGGCGAAGGCCCAGGCTTGTTCGATGGCCTCGACCACCTGCTCGCCGCTCATCGTCTCGGTTTTCATCACGTGCGGCGCGAGCGTGCACGTGGCGCGCACCTTGCGCCGGTCCGCCAGATTGCTCAGGATGCGCAGGACGAGGCGCCCGCCGGTGGCCGCCTCGATCATGGGCGCGAGCTTTTCGCAGGCGGTGTTGATCGTGTTGGCTCCCATCGCGTCGCGCACGTCGTAGAGCAGGTGGATGACGAGCATCGGGCCGGCGGGCGTATCGAGCAGCGGGCGCAGTTCCAGGTCGCGCGCGCCGCCGCCGAAGCGGGCGATGACCGGATCGGTCATGTTCGCCCTGTTCAACAGTTCCTCGCGCATCTCCCAGACCTTGCCCGCCGCCGCGTAGACGTTCTCCACGCCCATGACCTGCATCTGCCCGATCATGATCGGCTCGTCGCTGGCGACGGTGAAGCCGCCGCTATCGCGCACCAAGCGCGCCGCAAAGCTGCACGCCGCCACGACGCTCGGCTCTTCGATGACCATGGGGATCAGGTAATCCCGCCCGTTGATCTGGAAGTTCGTGGCAATGCCCAGCGGCAGCGCATACACGCCGATCACGTTCTCGATCATGTGGTCGGCCTGTACCGGGGTCAGGCCCGTGATGCCGATCAGAGCGCCTTGCTCGTCGGGGTCCAATCCGGCCCACTGGGCGATAAGGGCGGCTCGCTCCGGCAGGCTGCGCTGATAAAAGCCGGGCAGGCGGGAAGTTCGGGGCAGGTTTTCAGTCATACTCCAATTGTCCATTCCCAGGCGTGCAATGGCGAGTAGCCGAGGCGGAATGATAGTGTGCAAAGGCTCTCAAAAGCTATCAGGAAAGGTAGAGTGTGTCTGCAAACCCTCACCCCCGGCTCCTCTCCCTCATGGAGAGGGGTGCGGAAACCCAGGGTTCCCGCTTTTTCTCCCCTCTCTCCCGGTGGGCGAGAGGGGCCGGGGGAGTGAGGGGCAACACGAAGACGGAATTTGCAGACACGCCCCCGTTGAGACTCGCAACGCGCGGGTACGAACAGGCGGCGCATTTGGTCCGGTGGCACAAATGCGGATTTGCGCCATTTTCCCTATTGACGTTATAGTTTCAGCTATCCGGTCCCGCTCCGGCAGAGGGGGGCCGTCTACACACCCTGTTCGTGTTTGTGCAACTGAGGGAGAAGCAATGGCAACGCAGAGGGTTAAACAACTGCTGCCGCTGCTGGTGCTCGTGGCGCTGGCCTTAGCGCCGATGAGCGCCGTTGACGCGGCAGCCCTTTCGGAGTCCACGCTCGTTATTTCCAGCCCACTCGCCCAGGCCGCCGGGCCGGTCACCCTGTACTCGGCATCGACGGAGCAGATCGCCACGCTGGACCCGCAGCGCACAGAAGACAACGTCTCGATTCAGCCTGTGGAAAACCTGTTCCTCGGCCTGACGGATTATGATCCGCAAACCAACCAGGTTGTGCCAGAACTGGCGACGTCGTGGGAGCGCAATGACGGCGGCGACGTGTGGACGTTCAACCTGCGCGATGACGTGCCCTGGGTGCGCTATAACCCATCCACCAAAGAATTTACGGAAGTCCGCAAGGTCGTTGCCGGGGACTTCGTTTACGGCATTCAGCGCGCTTGCGACCCGCGCATCGGCGCTTATTACAGCGGCGTGGCAGCGGCCATGATCAAGGGCTGCGATGTGGCCTTCAACACGCCCGTTGAGGAAATCGGCGAGGCGACTTTTGAGCAGGTAGGCGTGCGCGCCCTGAGCGATACGCAGCTCGAGATCACGCTCCAGGGTCCGCTGAGCTTCTTCGAGAGCGCCAGCGGCATGTGGATGCTGCGCGCCGTCCCGCGCGAGACGATTGAAGAGTTCGGCGACGCCTGGATCGAGCCGGGCAACATCGTCACCAACGGCCCGTATGCCCTCGAGGCGTGGGACCGGACCGTCAACCGTATCTACGTGAAGAACCCGCTGCTGCCCGCCGATGTGAACGACTACGGCGGCAACATCGAGCGCATCGAGACGGTCGTGATCGCCGATGGCAGCACGATCTTCAGCCTGTATCAGAATAACGAGGTCGAGACGACGGGCGTGCCGCAGTCCGAGCTGCAGCGCATCCAGGCCGACCCCGAGCTGAGCAAAGAGCTGATCCAGATCGCCGACCTGACGGTGTATTACTTCGGCTTCGGCTATGACAAGCCGCCCTTTGACAACGTGCACGTGCGCCGCGCCTTCAGCGCCGCCATCGACCGCCAGGCGTTCGTGTCCGAGGTGCAGCAGGGCCGGGGCATCCCGATGGCCCACTTCATGCCGCCCGGCATCATCGGCGCGGTGCCGATCAACGAAGTCGGCGTTGGCCAGCCCAATACGCCCGGCTTTGACGCCGAGTATGCCAAGGCCGAGATGGAAGCCGCCGGTTATCCGAACTGCGAAGGCTTCCCCGAATACACCGTGGTGACGTACCAGGGCGCAAGCGACTGGGCCGAGTTCCTGCAGAACGCGGCGCAGAATGTCCTGGGCTGCGACCCCGGCCTGATGACGATTGAAGAGCTTGAATTTACGGTCCTGCTGCGCACCATCCGCAGCGACACGCCGACCATCCAGCGCCCGAACATGTGGACGCTGGGCTGGGGGCCGGACTATCCGGATGCGCACAACTGGGTGCACGACGTGCTCGGTTGCGAGTCGGAGAATCCGTTCCTGCGCCCGTGCAATGACGCCATCGACGGCGTGATCGATGCGGCGGCGACCGAGGCGAATGGCCCTGATCGCCTGCAGATGTATCGCGACGTGGAAGAGGCGTTCTTCAGCCCCGAGGGCGACTTCCCCATCGCACCGCTGTTCATGGGCATCGGCATCAGCATGGTGAAGCCGTGGTACACCGGCCCGTTCACGACGGACGGTGTGTTCGGCGGCGCTCACTGGTCGGCCCGCAGCATCGATCAGGCCGCCCAGTTGGCGGCGCGCGGCGGCTGAGTTCGCTCGCTTCATCATCCCCCGTCCCCTTCTCGCTCGCTGAGGGAGAAGGGGATACAGCCGGAGCGCCATGTGACCATCGCCCGGCCCCACCCTGGGGTCGGGCGTTTTGGTGGATGACTTCGAGCTTGAGCAAAACGCAGTATGGCGCTACAATGCCGCCGCTCACGCAGCCCCAAACGGACACGGAAATCCCAATGAGCGGCACAATTCTGAACGTGGTGGCCATCATCGCCGGGACGACCATCGGCATCCTGATCGGCAACCGGCTCTCGGCGCGGATGCAGGAGTCGATCATGACCGGCCTGGGGCTGGTGACGCTGGTCATCGGTCTGCAAAGCGCTTTCGAGAGCGGGAATATCATCCTGCCCTTGCTCAGCCTGGTGATCGGCGTGATCCTGGGCGAGCTGCTGGACATGGACGCGGCCTTACGGCGGCTCGGCGGCTGGCTTCAGGCGCGCGTGGCGGGCGTAAATGGCGCGACGGCGGCCCTGACGGACGATGCGAATGCGCCGGGCCTGCACATGGACGCGCGCACCCGCTTCGTCAAGGGCTTTGTCACGGCCAGCCTGCTGTTTGGCGTCGGCCCACTGGCCATCCTCGGCTCGATTCGCAACGGCATGGATGCGGGCGACGTGCAGTTGCTCGCCGTGAAGTCGACGCTCGACTTTTTCGCGGCGACGGCTTTCGCGTCATCCCTGGGGATCGGCGTCGCGTTCTCGTCGCTGCCCATTCTGGTCCTGCAGGGCGCGTTTGCGCTGGTGGGTATGGCCGTCGTCGGCGCGGCGGGCGCGGGCGGGGCGGTGGCCGGACTGGCGGCGGATAACCCGTTCATCCGGGAGTTCACGGCGACGGGCGGCCTGATCCTGATGGGGCTGGCGCTCGGCCTGCTGGAAATCAAACAGCCGCGCGTGGCCAATTTCCTGCCCGCGCTGGTGATCATCCCCCTGCTGGTGGCGCTGGCCGGTGCGCTGGGGATAAGCATTTATCCGGTGTAGACCCTCACCCCCAACCCCCTCTCCCTCATGGCGAGGGGAGAAAAGGCAGGGTGCGCCGGCGCGGACCCTCACCCCCAACCCCTCTCCCTCATGGCGAGGGGAGAAAGGGCGGGGTGCGCCGGTGCGGACGAGGCAGGCGTAGGCCCTCACCCCCGGCCCCTCTCCCTCATGGCGAGGGGAGAAAGGGCGGGGTGCGCCGGTGCGGACGAGGCAGGCCTCGTCCCTACATGGCGTAGGGACAACGCCTGCGTTGTCCGCCTCTACCGCGCGTAACCGCACACTTTCCAGGTCCCGTCTTCCTGTAAGGCGCGGAAGGCGCGGTCGGCAAGGTCCCAGTTGCGCGTTTCGCCCGCGTAGCTCGTCACCATCGTGCCCTGGCAGGCCACCACGGTGAAAGCGCCGTCCGCGCCGTTTTCTTTGCAGCTCATGCCGTCCTGAATCTCGGCCTGCATCGCCGCAAACGAGGCCGCCTCAGCGCGCGCATCGGCCTCACGCTCGCGGCAGGTGAGCGCCACCAGCCGCGATTCGTCGCCGGTGATTCGCGTGCGCAGGTAGTCTTCAATCGCAGAAGCGGCGGTCTGCGTATTTCCCCCGCCGCCGCACGCCGCCAGCAGTAGCAGCGCGCCCATGCCCAGGACGAGCGTCCGGATTCGTCGTGTGATCATCGCCTTGTTCCGCCCTCGTTGGTCAAAACGCGGCCAATTGTACGGCAATCGCCGGGTTCGGCAAGTTCCGGCAGGTTGCAGCGCCCACGAGAAGCGTTTATAGTGGGATTGACGCTGGAAAAGTCTGGGAGAGTGTTGGATGCGGGGAATACCTTCTTTGCGACAACTCCGGCAGCGAGTTGCGCTGGCAGGCGCGCTGGCGCTCGCGGCGCTGGGCGCGCTCAGCCAGCCCGCTGCCCGTTTACAGGCACAGGATGGCGCGGCAAGCTGCGAGGCGCTGGCGAGCGCAGCCATTGAGTCGGCGCGGCAGGCGTGCGGTGACATGGACGCAGACAGCCTGTGTTACGCCCACGCCGGGTTGACGGTGGACATCGCCGCCGACGCAGGCGTGCCGATGGACGCTCCCGGCCAGCAGGTGAATCCGGCTTCGGTCGCCTCTATCCAGGCGTCGGGTGCGGACGCGGCGACGGGCGATTGGGGCGTGGCGCTGCTGCGCTTCCGGGCCAACCTGCCGGAGACGCATCCGGGCGTCGAGGCGGCGCTTTTTGGCGAAGCGACCCTGACGCCGGCGGCCAGCGCGGGCGTCAGCCCATCCGGCGAGGCGGTCGAGCTGCCGGTGCGCACCTTTGACGAGCTGCCGGTGCTCTTGCGCGCGGGAGCCAGCCCGAATCTGCCGCAGGTCGCGCAATTCCTGCAAGGGCAAGAGGCGGTGGTCGATGGCCGCAACGAGCGCGGCGACTGGGTGCGCGTGCGCGTGGGCGACGCCATCGGCTGGGCGTGGATCAACGACGTGCGCGTGACGGGTGCGCTTGAGGCGCTGCCCGTGCTTGGTGAGACGGACATCCTGCCCACCGGTCAGTTCGGCGCGCCGATGCAGGCCTTCACGCTCAGCACGGCGCCCGGCGACGCCGCGATGTGCTCCGGCGCAAGCTCTGGCCTGCTGCTCAGCCTGGAAGGCGAAGACGCGCTGAATCTGCTGGTGAACGGCGTGGAAATCAGCGCGAGATCGGGCACGTTCCTGCTGCGCGCGACGCCGGGCGGCCACCTGGAAGTCTTCGCGCTGAATGGTGAGGCGGCGCTGGCGGCGTTTGGCGGCTCGGCGGACGCGACGACCGGGCAGGCGGCCACGGTGCGCCTGAACGACGCGCTCAGCCCCATCGCCGCGCCGCGTCATGTCGATAGCTTCGGCGTCGACGCGGTGGCGGGCGTCCCGGCGGGGCTGCTCAGCGCGGCGGAATTGCCGTGCGTGGCCGGGCTTCCGGCGGCGGGCGGTCAGGTGGCGGTGCGGACCGGGCCGGGCGCGGACCGTTTCACGTCGCTGTATTATCTGGAGCCGGGGCGCGCCTATCCGGCGGAAGGCTGGGGCGCGGATTCGGCGGGTGGGCGCTGGTGGAAGCTGAGCACGACCGACGGCGCGGAGAACTGGGTCGAAGCGGCCCAGGTGGCGACCTTCGGGGCGTGTGCATCGCTGCCCGAAGCGCAGGCGCGCACCGTCGCGGGCGGACGGCCCACCACGGGCGGCGGCCAGACCGGCGGCCAAACGGGCGACAATACGAGCGCCTTGCCCGCCGGATTCGCCCCAACCGGCAACTCGGTGTGGAACGCCGAGGTGACCGTCGATCAACTGAGCGGGACGTGCAACAGCGCGCCGCTGAATTACTGCGCGCACCTGGTGGCCATCGCGCCGAGCGGCCAAAGCCTGAGCTATCGCGGGCAGGAAATCACGCCCTTCACGCTGGCGCGGACCGGCGAGAACACGTACAGCTATTCGGGCCGCAACGGCCTGAACGACGGCAACCTGAACCTGACGGTGACCTTCACCAGCCCGACGACGTACACCGCGACGCAGACGCTTGTCCTGGACGCCGACCCGGCGTGCCAGCACACGGTCACCGTCACCGCGACGCGGCGGTAGAACGCACAGAATGTGGACCTGAGCAGTGTGGAGAAGAACGGAATGCTGCGAGTGACGCCAAAGCGAACCCTGTTGCTGGCCCTGGCGCTGTGCGCCGCGCTGATGGCCGGGCTGGCCACCGGCGGCCCGGTCCGGGCGCAGGACCCGCAAGCCTGGGCCGGGTATGACATCAACGTGCGGACCGGCCCCGGCCAGAATTACAGCACGTTGGGCACGCTCGGCGTGGATGCGCCGGTCGTGATCGAAGGGCGCAACGCCGCCTCGGACTGGATGCTGCTGCGCACGCCGGATGGCGCGTTGCGCGGTTGGAGCAAGGCGCGTCTGTTCCGCTTTGCAGACGGCGTGAACCTGGCCGCGTTCCCGGTCAGCGAAGAAATCCTGCCAGAGCCGTCCGGGCCGCCCGTATCCGCCAGTGCGCCGGGCGACGACGGCGCGAACAACCCGGCCAACAACGCGCCGCTGCCGAGCGGCCAGGGCGAATTGGGCGTGCCGTTCGTGCCGCGCATCACGGGCGGGATTCGCTCGGCCATGCGCGCCGTGTACGTCCGGGGGCTGAGCATGGGCAACAATCCGCGCGTGTTCAGCAAGGTGGGCGACTGCCAGACCGACCACTGGGGCTTCTTGAAGGTGTTCGGCTGGGGCAACTATGACCTGAGCCAGTACGACGAGCTGCAGCCGGTCATCGATCACTTCAAGGTATCGCCGCGCGACGGCGTGGGCAACTCGTTCGACGTGCAGAGCCTCGCCTCGCACAACGGCTTCAATTCCAGCGCGGTGCGCGAGTCGCAGTGGGCCGATCCGAACGTGTGCCAGCAGGACGAGAAGCCGCTGCTGTGCGAGTACCGGCTCAACAAGCCGGCGGTGTCGATCATCATGTTCGGGACTGCCGACGTGCTGGTCATGGACGGCGTGCAGTACCGGCGCTTCATGCGCAACATCATCGAGGACACCATCGACCGGGGCATCATCCCCATCCTGAGCACGTTCCCGGAGAACCCGGCGGTGGCCGAGAAGTCACGCCAGTTCAACCAGATCGTGCTGGCGTTGGGGCGGGAATACAGCGCGCCGGTGATGAATCTGGCCGATGCGCTGCGCCCACTGCCCAACTGGGGCCTGGACAGCGACGGCATTCACCTGACGCTCGCGCCGAACGAGGCGTCGGGCTTCCTGACGCCGGAGAACCTGCAATACGGCTATTCGATGCGCAACCTGATCGTGCTGCAGACGCTCGACGCGGTCTGGCGCGGGATCATGCAGTAGGGGACGCACGGACGCGCAGGCGCGGGTAGCCCGCGGTTGTCGTCGCTCCGGATAGGGTTGTAGCGCCCGGACCTGAAGGTCCGGGCTAAGAGTACGAAGCCCTTCGGGCTGGGGCCAGAATCCCGGTCCAAAGGGCTTTGATGATTCAACCCGGTGTTTATGAAATCTTGGTTTGAAGCACGGACCATGATGGCGAATCTTTTTTGTCGCGACGTGGGGCAGGGTCAGGAGTGAGGCGCTTCTGATGCGCAGCGCTGGCCGCCTTCCTGGGACTTCCCGGCAACGACGATTTCTACGCTATACTGGGGGCAGACCGGCGTCAAGACGAGGACTGGGACCGATGTCCGACCTGATCGACAAGTTGAATGTCCTGCTGCGCGCGAACCTGGATAACTTGCTGAGCCGCTCTGGCGACGGCGCGCCGCCGCCCAAGCGTTTGCCGCCCGAACAGCTTGGCAAGGACGTGGACCGCGAAATCGCCGCGCTGCGCCGCCAGATCGATGCGGCGCTCAACAAGGAAGAAGACATCAAAGGGCGGCTCGCCGCGCTGCAAGGCCAGATTGAGCAGCTTGACCGTGCGGCGGATGCGGCGTTGGAGCGCGGCGACGAGAGCGCCGCACGGGCCAATGTGCGGCAGATGCAGGACGCCCGCAAACGCGCTGCCGCCCTGGAGCTTGAGCTTGGCCGCCACCGCGACGCCACCTTCGACCTGATCCAGCACGTGAATACGCTGGAAGCGATGGTCAGCGACGCGCGGCACGCCGAGGCCCAGGCGAAAGCGCAGGCCGACCTGCCCGCTTCGTCGCCGGACAAGGCGCAGGCGGGACAAGGCCCACAGGGTCAGGCGGAAGCGCTGCCCGGCAAGACGGCCACCGAATTGCTGTCGGACATGCTGCGCTCCGTGCGTGAGCGGGTCGAGGAAGCCGTCACGCCCAAGCCGGAGAGCGCCGCGCCGCCAGAGGCAGCGCCCGGTCCTGCCCCTGCCGCGCCGGCCAAACCTGCGAAGGCCACGCCGGGTGATGACGCCGAGGTTGAAGAAGATCTCGCGCGCCGCCGCTCCCGGTTGAGCTGAGCGGCGGGCCGGGAGCGCCACATCGCTGCTGACATCGCCTTGACGCATCGAGGGTTGTGAAGGGCTGTCCTGTCACCCTTTCGGTCCCCGTCACGGGCCGGAAACGAGGCTATGGACTCGCTACCTGACATCAACGCGCGCCGAATCTTGCTGGTCCTGGACGATCCGACGCTGTCGGCCCAGGTCGGTGATGCGTTGCGCGCGGACGGATACGCCGTGGAGACGGCCTACAATACCGGCGACGCGCTGGCCGCCCAACACGCCCGCTTCAGCCTTGCCCTCATCGATTCGAGACTGAAAGATCGCGCCGGACGCCCGATTCGCGACCTGATCCGCGAGCATCCGGGCTTTTCGAAGCTGCCGGTGCTGGCCCTCGATCAACTGCGCGGCTTTCAGGCGGGCGCACAGGGCGCGAGCTTTGACGGCAAAACGCTGCTGGTCCAGGTTGGCGCGCTTTTTGGCCGCCGTCCGGATGGTCGGCCTGTCGCGCGGGAAGAGACGCTCATCCTGCGGCAGGTGGTGGCCGCCGACATGGCCGCCGATGTGGCCGCCGCGCCCGCCGACGAGCCGCGCCCGACCGAGACGCAGCTTCAGCGCCAGATGGCCGCGCTCAAGACGCTCTCTGCGCTGGGCCGCTCCATCACGTCGGTGCTCGACCTGAACACGGTGCTCAAACAGATCGTGGAAGCCGCCACGACGCTCACCGGCGCGGAAGAAGGGCTTTTGCTGCTGCCCGACCGCAACGATCAAGCGCTGTACCTGCGGGCCATGAAGGGCATCGACGACGCCAGCGCGCGCAATTTCCGCATCCGGAACGCCGACAACGTCGTCGCCAGCGTGTACCGGCGCGGCGAGCCGGTCCTTCTGAGCGATCAGCAGCCGATGCAGCTCAAGACACAGTATTTCGTGCGCTCCCTGGTCTACGTGCCAATGACCTATCAGGGACAGGTGATCGGCGTGCTGGGCGTGAACAACCGGCGCAGCGGGCGCGCCTTCACGCCGGTGGACCAGGAATTGCTGCTCGATCTGGCAGCGCACGCGGCCATCGCCATCGAAAACGCGCGCATGTACGAAGAGCGCTTGCTCCAGAACCGGCAGTTGACCACGCTGGTGCAGGCCAGCATCGCCGCCAACTCCACGCTGGCGCTGCCCGAAATCTTGCTCACCATCTGCCAGCACGTGAGCAAGGCGCTCAACTTCGAGGCGTGCCTCTTTCAGCAAATCGATCCGGTGCAAGAGGCGCTCATCACGCGCGCCTGGGTATCCGGCGCAGCGTGGCGGCGCGAAAGGGCGCTCGCCATACCGCTGGCCGAGCGCCCCTTCCTGAGAAAAGCCATCCAGAGCAACGCTTTTTACGCCATTGAGCGCGGCCAACCCGGCGACGAGCGCGCTGCCGAGATGCGCCGGTTGGAGCAGCTTGGGCTGGATCATCTCGTCGTGCTGCCGCTGCGCGACGGCCAGGGCGAAACGCCGTCCGGCGCGCTCGATCTGTTTTACAAGGGACGCCCGCCGGAGATCAGCCGGGAGTACCGCGCCAAAGCCCGCGCGCTGGCCGCTGCGGTGTGTGCGGAGCTGCCGCAGGGCATCGACACCCGCCTCTCGCCGCAGGCGTCTGCCGCGCTGCAGACGCTTCTGGCCGAGACGGGCGCGGCGTGGTTCTCCATCTGGCTGTTCGACGGGCCAGAGCGGCTGCTACGGGTGGCGGATTGTGGGGCCAGCGTCTCCCTGGAAAGCGCGGGACCGCCGCCGGAGCCGTTCCCGGAAGGCATGCGTGTGGAGCTGGAACAGTACCGGGTGATGAACCATCACTGGCAGGAAAACGACCTGCCGCCCGTATTCGCCGAACGCATGACCGCCCTGGGAGCGGACTCGATGGTCTGCCTGCCGCTGCGCATCAAAGAGACGCTGTTCGGCATGTTCACGGTGTATGGCACGCTCGAAGCGCGCTCGGCCCGCGTCGAAGAGATCGGGCTGGCCTCGGCGCTGATCACCCAGGCGGCGGCCACCATCGACAACGCCCGGCTGTACCGCACCTTGCAGCGCAGCCTGGAAGACCTGAAACTGGCGCAAGCGTCGCTGGTCCAGGCGGCGCGCCTGTCGACCATCGGCCAGCTCGCCGCCGTCGTGGCGCACCAGATCAACAACCCGCTGACCACGGTGCTGGCCGATTCTGAGCTTCTGCTCCAGGATATTCCCGCCGACAGCCCGATGCGGGACAGCGTGATGGCCATCCGGCGGGCCGGGGAGCGGGCGCACGCCGTGGTCAAACGGCTCTTGAGCACGGCCCGGCGTGGGCGCGCCGGCGACGAGCGGCAGTGGGTCGAGGTGCGCCAGACGATCCTCAATACGCTCGACCTGGTCAGCACGCACATCGAGCGCAGCGGCGTGCGCCTGGTGAGCGATGTCGAGGCGGCTTCGAAGGCATTCACCCAGTGTACGCCGGGCCACCTGGAAGACGTGTGGCTCAACCTGCTGATGAACGGGCGGGATGCGCTGAACGGCGTGCGCGACGCGCAGCTGCTCATCTGTGCGACGCGCAGTGAGGGCCATCTGACGGTCCGCATCGAAGACAACGGGGTAGGCATCGCGCCGGAACGCCTGGCCGACATCTTCGAGCCGTTTTACACCACCAAGCCGCCCGGCGAAGGCACGGGCCTCGGCCTGCACGTCTGCAAACAGATCATCGAGCAGGCGGCGGGCA
>JADZBY010000220.1 GCA_020851855.1 Anaerolineae bacterium | reverse complement strand
GCCAGATCGGCGTCGATGTCCGCGCTGGACAAGGGCAATCCGGCGGGCAGCCCTTCCAAAATAGCCGTCAGCGATGGCCCGTGCGATTCGCCCGCCGTCAGGAAACGCAGCATGGATACCCCTCTCACTCCCACATCGCGCCGTCCAGCGCCCGCTGGCAGGCCGCTTCCATCACGTCAACCGGCGCATCGATCCCGGTCCACAGGCTGAAGGCCGCCGCGCCCTGCCGGACCAACATGCCCAGCCCGCCGACGACGCGCAAGCCGTTTGTCTCGGCCTCGCGCATCAGGCGGGTGTGCGCCGGGCGGTACACCGTGTCGTAAAGCGCCGCGCCTTCGGGATAGGGCACGCCATACGGCCACGGCGTATGGTTCACGTCCGGCCACATCCCGGCGGACGTGGCGTTGACGATGAGCGCCGTGGCCGGGAAGCCGCGCATCAGGTCCGCCGCGCGCACGGCCTGTACCGCCGCGCCGGGCAGCGCCTCGTGCAGCGCCGCCACGAGCCGTTCAGCGCGGTCGTGAGTCCGGTTCAGGATGCTGACCGTCGCGCCCTCGCCCAGCACCGCATAGGCTACCGCCCGCGCTGCGCCGCCCGCGCCCAGGATCAGGACATGCGCGCCGGGCGTGAGCGCCAGGCCATGCGCTTCCAGATCGGACAAAAAGCCCGCTGCATCGGTGTTGTGCCCGGTCAGACGGCCCGTCTCGCCGTCCACCACGATGGTATTCACCGCGCCGATGCCCAACGCCGCCGGATCGATGGCGTCCAGGTGGGGCATGACGGCGACTTTGTGCGGCACGGTGACGTTTGCGCCGCAGAAACCGAGCGCCGCCAGCCCACGCAGCGCCTCGGCCAGCCGCTCGGCGCGCGCCGGCAGCGGCACATAACGCCAGTTCAGGCCGCAGCGCTCGAAGGCGGCGTTGTGCATCGCCGGGGAGAGCGAATGGGCCACCGGCCAGCCGATCAAGCCGGTCAGGCGCGTTTCGCCGTCAATGCTGGACATACCCTCACTCCCCTGCCCCTCATCCCCTTGCCCCTTCTCCCCGCTCTGGCGGGGAGAAGGGGAATATTCTTGAGGGGGGATTCCCCCTCAGACTGCCCCTCTCACTAAGAACCTACCCCTGCGAGTTGCTCCTCTCCGCGTTGAAGAGGGGCGCACTTCACATCTCCGCGCAACTCCCCTCTCCGAAACGGAGAGGGGTTGGGGTGAGGGTTCACGGTTCTCACTCCCTCGATTCGGCCCAGCGCGTGCGCACAGTGCGGGCCATGTCCAATAACGCGCGCAGGCCCGCCTCGTCGCCGGATGCCAGCAGCGCCCGCAACTGCGCCGCCTGCCCGGCGTACGCATCCAGCGCCGCCAGCACGGCCTCTCGGTTGGCGACCAGGATGTCGGTCATCATCGTCAGATCGCTGCCCGCCAGCCGCGACGTGTCGCGAAAGCCGGACGCGGCAAGCTGCCACGGCGCGGAATCGCCGCCCGCGATCTCGGCGGCGGCGGCGACCAGCAAGGCGCTGACCATGTAGGGCAGATGGCTGACGGCGGCGACGGCCCGGTCGTGCGCGGCGGCGTCCAGCAGCAGCGGATGCGCGCCGATGCCCTCGATCAACGTCCGGGCGAAGGTGAGCGCGTCGTCGTCGGTGCGGGACGAGCGGCACAACGCGAAGGTCACGCCCTGGTACAGCGCGCCGACCGCCGCCGATGGGCCGCTGCGCTCGCTGCCGCACATGGGATGGCCGCCCAGCGCGCGGATGTCCGGCGGCAGGCCGTCCATAGCGGCGATGATGGGCGCTTTGACGCTGCCCAGGTCAAAGACGAGCGCGCCGGGACGCAGCGCCGGGCCGAGGCGCTCAATCAGGCGCACGATGGACCGCACCGGCACGGCCAGGATGACGGCATCGGCGCGCGCCGCCAGCGGGCCAAGCTCGCCGCTCACCGCGTCAAAGAACGGCTCGACAAACGTGCACGTCTCCGGGTCCGAATCGACGCCGAACAGCGCCCCGACGGAGCCGCGCAGCGCCAGGGCGAGTGATGCGCCCATCAGGCCGGTCCCCACGATGGTGATCTGGGCGTGCTTCAACGCTGGCAGCGGCACAGGCGGTACGCTTCTCTCCCCGGCAGTGTGCTGTCCTCGTCCTCACATGCAGCGGTCCACCGCCTCTGCCAACCGCCGCAAGTCGTGGACAAGTTTACCGAATTGCTCCGGCGTCAGCGATTGTGCGCCGTCCGACAGCGCGTTTTCGGGGTGATTGTGAACTTCGATGATCAGCCCGTCCGCGCCCGCCGCGACCGCCGCGCGCGCCGCCGCCGCCACGTATTCGCGCTTGCCGGTGGCGTGGCTCGGATCGGCGATGACGGGTAGATGCGTGCGCTGCTTGAGGACCGGGATGGCGTTGATGTCGAAGGTGTTGCGCGTGTACGTCTCGAACGTGCGGATGCCGCGCTCGCACAGCAAGACGCGCTCGTTGCCGTGGGACAGGATGTACTCGGCGGCCATGAGCAATTCTTCCATGGTGCTCATCATGCCGCGCTTGAGCAGCGCCGTGTGCTGCGATTCGCCCACCGCGTGCAGCAGGGCGTAGTTCTGCATGTTGCGCGCCCCGATCTGCAGCACGTCGGCGTATTTGGCGACCAGCGGCACGAGGCCCGGCTCCATGACCTCGGTCACGATGGGCAGGCCGGTGGCTTCGCGCGCTTCGGCCAGCAGTTCCAGCCCTTCTTCGCCCATGCCCTGGAAGGCGTAGGGCGACGTGCGCGGCTTGAAGGCCCCGCCGCGTAAGGCCGTCGCGCCCGCTTCTTTGACCGCCTGCGCCGTTTCCAGGATTTGCGTCCGGTTCTCGACGGAGCACGGTCCGGCGATGACGACGACTTTTTTGCCGCCGACCATCGAGCCGTTGAGCGGCACGAGCGAGTCGTTGGGGTGAAATTCTCGGCTGGCCAGCTTGTACGGATGCGAGACTTTCATGATTTTCTCCACCCCGTTCATGAGCGAGAACAGGTCCGGGTCGGGGATGCGTCGGTCGTCCCCGATGACGCCGATGATGGCGCGTTCCTGGCCCTGGCTCAGGTGCGCCTGGTAGCCCAGTTCTTTGATGCGGGCGATGACGGCGGAAATCTCGCGCGTCGAAGCATTCACGCTCATCACGATGATCATCACTGCTGCTCCTCCTGTCGGGTCGCGCGGACAGGTTCACGCTCACTCTCGAGATTGCGGATCGAACGGTCGGGACGCAGGCTGACCGCGCCCCGGATGTACACATGCTGAATCTCGTCCAGCCGCTTGGTGGTGTTCCAGTGGACGAGGACCCGGATCACCATCGGCAGGCTGCCCGGCACGCGCATCTCCTGGCTGCACATGAGCGCCGTCTCCAGCCAGCCAAGTTGCCGGGACGCCAACGCCGGATACTCGGCGTCGAGGTCCGCCGTGGTGGTGAAAAAGACGCTGGCCACATCCTCGGCGCGCATGTCGTTGCGCCGGATGATCTGCTCCAACAGCTCGCGCGTCGCCCCAAGGATCGCTTCGCGCGTGTTCTCGGCGCAGGTGGTCGCGCCGCGCACGCCCCGGCACACCGGATACGCCGGATAGTCCTGCGGAGAGTGGCCGTTTCGCTCTGATTCGGGCTGCATATGCCTTTCCTTATACGATCTATCTGCCAACCACGCCCCGGCGCGACAAAGGTGCGACAAAAAAAAGAGGCGCTGAGCGGTTTGCTCAGCGCCTCGTCGTTTC
Organism: Anaerolineae bacterium; assembly: GCA_020851855.1. Classification (GTDB taxonomy): domain Bacteria; phylum Chloroflexota; class Anaerolineae; order Aggregatilineales; family UBA2796; genus JADZBY01. The sequence goes on along the minus strand of JADZBY010000220.1, from coordinate 822 downwards.
CGTCGTGCTCGTTTACCCGGAGCACCTTTCACGCAGGCCGCAACCGCTCACGTGGACATCGTCCGCGTAGAAGTAAAACGCGAAGTCAAAATAGAAGCGGTTGGCGGAATCGGCGTTTATGTGCATGGCCGGGCGTCTGGTTGGTAGACTGCCGTCTGTCCCTGCCGCCGTGATGGCGGTTTTGTTACGTCCCATCAGAGTATCACGGGATAGGCCGAAAAATCAAGCACCGCTTTTCCACCTGAAGGCCGCTTGTGCAAATGGACGAAGAACCTCACCCGATCCTCTCCAGGGCGCACGCGGCGCGCAGGCTCTCCGCCAGCGCCCGCACCGCCGGCAAGCCCTGCGACTCCATGAGCCGGATCAGGGCGCTGGCCACGATGATGCCATCCGCCAGCCCGGCTACCGCCCGCGCGTGCTCCGGACGGCTGATGCCAAAGCCAACCGCCAGCGGCAGATCGGTCAGGCCGCGCACGCGCTGCACGTAGCCCGCCAGATCAGGCGGCAGCGAGTCGCGCGCGCCGGTGACGCCCGTCACGGACACCAGGTAAAGGAACCCACGCGCCAGCGACGCCGCCCGCCGGATTCGCTCTGCCGTGCTGTTCGGCGCGACGAGCGGGATAAAGCCCAGGCCGTGCGGCGCGCACAGGCTGAGCATTTCGCCCGCCTCTTCGAGCGGCAGATCGGGCACGATGAAGCCACTCGCGCCCGCCGCCGCCGCTTCTCCCACAAAACGCGCCAGCCCGAAGCTGAGAAGCGGGTTCAGGTAGCCCATCATCACCAGTGGGATGGCCACGCCGCGCGCCCGCAAGCGCCGCACGG
>JADZBY010000219.1 GCA_020851855.1 Anaerolineae bacterium | reverse complement strand
ATTCCTCGGTGGTCATGCCATCCACGAACACATCCTCGATCTTGCCGTCTTTGACGAAACGTAAGGTCGGGGTGTCCATACCGAATGTGCCGGTGCGCGGGTATGAGGTGGGATTGTCCAGGTCCTGCGAGACGACCGCCCATGCTCGTCCCGTCTGTTCCAGGAAGGGATAGATTGCGCCGCCCAAGGCTGTCTCCTGATTCGTGATCGTGACGTACGGAAGGTCCGCTTCGGTCTGCGACGCTGTCGCCGCGCCAACCTGCTCACTTTGTGGACGAATGGCGTCGGATGCCGGGGATTCAGAGGGCATTGGCTGCACGGCTGGCAACGGTCGATCTTCTTCGTCGTAGCCCTGGCCGAAGATCGGCAGCCCGGCACCCTCCTGAGGTGTGAACTTGGCCGTCGGACTCGGCGACCCTCTACCGCCCATCGTGTCGCGCCCCCTTGATGCCGTCCCAGCGCGTGGGATAGCAACTCACGTCGACATCCTTGCACCACTCAGCGCGCAGCGAGCTGTAACACAGGACACGGCTGGGCCGTATGCGCTCAACCATCTCGCGGAAGCCGTGCGCAAACCGGCTCTCATCCGCTGCTCGGATGCCAACCCTAGAGATGGCGACCAGACTGTGCCGTGCAATGCCAGCGAAACAGAAATCGTAGGAGTCGCGGCCTGCCCAGGAGGCCGTCGGAATGACCTGGAAGCCGCGCGATGCCCAGAACGCCCCGCACCATCGAGAGCGGTACACGTTCCAGACCTGCACCGCGAGCGGCCACTCCGGGTAAAGCGAGAAGTCCGGTGTGAGCAGGGTTTTGAAGTCGGTCAGGTAGCGCAGCGCCTTGTGGGGATGGCTCCACACGCTCTCGAAGCGGTAGTCGTCGAGGAAGAAATGCACCGCGCCATCGGCCACACCATCGGCAGAGCGGATGCGGGTGCGATAGGGCGCGAGCCAGGTCGGCGTGAATGTCAGCGGCGCGTGCGGCAGGGACGGGATGTGGTAGGCGTTTCCATCCGTCGGGAAAAGCTGGCCCGTGTGCAGCGCATCGAAACTGCCGGGCGTATGCTGCCAGCGCGGACTGGATCGCGTGCGCAATCAAACCTCTCCTGCTCACTTTGTTGCCTAGCAGGAGAGATTGTCTGGCCCGGCACCCTTCATTTCCAGTTTCATCGGTGCAGCGGCAGTCAAAATATGGTTTAGGGTTGTATACTATGTAATAGTCACACAGCCGAAATCTGAGATCGGTGCTCTGAGTGGGAAGACGTTGTCTCGCCCCATTTCACTGGATCGCCTGGTAGAGCCAACATCCACCCCAATTGCGTTGGTTCTACAAGACTTAGGTCAATCCATAGCAGATTTCGAGGGCGTCTATCCCGACGATTGTGCGCTGAGTTGGCCCAAGTATGCACCTCATTCTGGATCGGATGCCATGAAATCAGAGCCGCCGTCGAAACGTCTTCCTCGCACGACCATGCTCGGCATTGGCGACGCTGGGCAAAGTGCCATCCAGCACATCTTGGATCAAGGACTGCGGCATATTCGCCTTGTGACCATTAATACACATGCCCAGACACCAATTCTCCAAGGGGTTACGCACCTTCTGATTGGCGGTGAGGTAGCCCACAGCTTGGGCGGTGGTGGTAATCCAGCATTAGGGAGACAAGCTGCGGAGCACAGTCAAATTGAGCTTGATGGCATAATGGCGGAGGCGGAGCGGGTCAGCATCATCTGTGGCTTGGGCGGAGGGACTGGCACGGGGGCTACCCCAGTTGTGGCTCAGATCGCGCAGCGGCGGGGTGTAGATACCATTGGGATAGTCACGGTGCCTTTTGCTTTCGAGGGCCCGCATCGCCAACAAGTGGCTCAACAGGGGATTCAGCTTCTCAAGGTGCACCTTGATTCTGTCATCGTCATGGCAAACGACCTTCTGCTACCATTCCTCCCTGACCGACCCCCTTTGCCTCAGGTTTTCGCCTTAGCATCGCGGATGCTCGCTTGGCAGGCTTTAGCTCGGCTTGTCTGAGACAAACCTTGCAGAATGGCTTGTACAGCGCCGCCAGACTTCATCGACGACAGCCCTCGTATTTGCAGCCTGGTCTCAAAAGACAAGCGCAACCCAATCTGAACCCTCGCTGACCCCACGCGCTTTGCGGTCGGACTCCCCGGCTTTCTACAATGCCGACCGTCGGTGTGCAGCCTCTCGCTGCGCCGTAGACGGACGGAGTCTGCCCTATGGACCTCAAAGCCCAGCTCGAGCAGTTCTTCAACGACATCAAGGACGTCCTCAAGATCATCTCGCCCATCTGCGCCTTCATCGGCCTGGTCGGCGCAGGCGTCATCTACATGGGATCAAGCTGGCCAGTCGTCGGTAAGTTAAAACGTGACAACCCCGACCTGATGAACAACATGTTCATCGGCATGGCCGTGCTGCTCGCCGCCGGGACGGTCTCCGCGCTCATCGTCTTCGCCTGAGCGGGCGGGAGCGTTCGCCATGCACGGCCATGCCACGTTCAAGAGCCACATTCTCAGAAGGGATGAGAAGGGGCTGTTCGGCATTCCCTTCAAGCGGCTGCTCGGCTGCGGGCTGGGCGCAGGAGGGCTGTTCACACTGCTGCGCATCGCCCTGCCCGACTACGCCTTCCTCATGGGTGTCGCCAGCCTGCTCGTGCTGCTCATCTACACCGCGCCACGCGGCGGCATCCCTCGCTGGAGACACACGGCGCTCAACCTGCAATGGCGTTTGCTCTCGGCGGCTGCCCTGACGCCCAACACCTGGAGCGGCAAGCTTGGCCGCGCCTTTGGCCTGCCCGCAGACCACATCGACATCGACGCTGCACGGCTGTTCGGCGAAGGCGAAGAGGAAGCGCCCCGGACCGCCCTGACGGATTGGGTGTCGTTCAGCCGCGCCTTGGCAGACGAGGACGCGCTGACCTTCAGCACCACGCCGGGCCTGAACCTGCACCTGGAGGCCCCATGAGCTTACACAATCGCACGCGACAGGGCGTGCGCCGCACCTTCCTGATGGAGCCGTTCGAT
>JADZBY010000218.1 GCA_020851855.1 Anaerolineae bacterium | reverse complement strand
GTGCGCTCGTCGCTCTCGTGGTTGGCATCAGGCAGCGCGTGACTGCTCATACGGGTACGGGACAACTCTCGCTTCGGCGCGTCCGGGCGAACACCGCGTTCATGCTATACCCAAAGCCGGGTCGGGGCAAATAACCTTCGTCGCCGGACTAATGTGATTAGGCAACACACGTGGTGAAGAGGGAACGAAAAGCCCTCACCCCTGCCCCCTCTCCACGCGGAGTACCGCGTAGAGGGGGGGAACGGCGTGGGCTTGCTCCCCGCTCTGTGTTGCCGGGGTCCCCTCTAGGGCGGCAGGCATGGAGAGGCGTCGGGGATGAGGCGCTTTGAATGTGACAAACATCACATGGTTGTGTGATCTTTCACAGGTTGGGCCAGATCCATTTCGTTCAATAATTCACATAGATAGATATTTGCATATGCGAAATGGCATTCTGGCCTCATGGATGAACGTATCGTCAGCGAATTGGAGATGCTTCACGAGCGCATCTGTTACGCGCTCGGAGATACCAAGCGCCTGATGATCCTGTACCTGCTCAGCGCCGCGCCGCACACCGTCAACGACATCGCCGCCGACCTGAACATGCCCCAGCCCACCGTATCGCACCATCTGAAAATCCTGCGCGAGCGCCGCCTGGTCCGCGCCACGCGCGAGGGCACGTCGGTGCACTATGCGATGGCCGAGCCGCGCGTCGTGCAGGCGCTGGACCTGCTGCGCGGCGTTCTGCGCGATACGCTCGCTGACCAGGCCCGCCTTGCGGATTCGACGCTGCTCGCCCCTGAGACGCCGCTCAATCCTGACCCGGACGAGGACGACGACTCGACATGAAACGGCCTTTTTCCCTCACCTTGATTGGCCTGGGTGGGCTGTGTGGCCTGCTCGGCGTCGTGGTGGCAGCCTGCACGCCCGATACCAGCGCCCCGATGCTTGCCGCACGGTCTGGCGCGGCGGCGTTGCAGAACGCGCCAACCGCCGAAGTCAGCCTGCTCCAGCCGACGCCCGCGCTGCCGCCCTTCACCGATTACGCCTGCCTGGACTGCCACACCGACCAGGACAAGCTCGTCGAGCTGGCCAAGCCGGTTGAAGTTCACGAGGCCCTGTCGTCGGGGCCTGGCTGAGGGGGGTCCGTGGCTCCGATGGAGCCATGGCAGCGCGTCTGGATTGACGCCGACACGTTCCCCCAGGACATACACTCGCAAATCAACTGCACCGCCTGCCACGCCGGCCAGCTTTCCGACGACATGGAAACCGCCCACACCGGCCTGGTCGCGCGGCCCGCCGCGAATGCCGAAACGACGTGCGGCAAGTGCCATACGGACGTGACGCCGGCCAGCATGAACAGCCTGCACACCACGCTGCACGGCTACGACACAGTGCTCTACGAGCGCAGCGCGCCGGAACACTACGCGGCCATCGAAGAAGCCGAGACGTACCACTGCAATAGCTGCCACACCACATGCGGCGACTGCCACATCAGCCAGCCCGCGTCGGTCGGCGGCGGCCTGCTGAGCGGCCACACCTTCGTCGAGCGCCCGCCGATGAGCCAGACGTGCACCGCCTGCCACGGCAGCCGCGTGAAGAACGAGTATTACGGCCTCAACGAAGGCATCCCCGGCGACGTGCACTTCCGCGCCCGCATGTCGTGCGTGGACTGCCACACCGGCGACGAGGTCCACGGCGTGGGCATGACGCCGGATCACCGCTACGACGGCGCGCAAGGCCCAAGCTGCGAGTCGTGCCACGTCGAGCAGATCGGCGTCGGCTCCGGCGTGCGCGAGCACGAGGTGCATCCGCCCACCGTGCTGGCTTGCCAGGTGTGCCACAGCACGACCTACACCAACTGCGTGAACTGCCATGTCGAGAAGAACGAGGAAGGCGCGCCCTTCTACACGGTGGAAGAGCACTCGTTGGAGTTCCTGATCGGGCGCAACCCGATCCAGAACGCCCAGCGCCCGTACCGCTACGTGCCGGTGCGCCACGTGCCCATCGACATCGACTCGTTCAGCTTCTACGGCGCGGATTTGCTGCCCAACTTCGACAGCCGCCCAACCTGGACCTATTCCACGCCGCACAATACGCAGCTTCGCGCGCCGCAGGCCGATCACTGCACTGCCTGCCACGGCAACGACGCCGTGTTCCTGACTGCGGACAAGGTCGCGCCCGAAGAACTGGCGGCCAATGCGCCCGTCATCGTGGAAACAGCGCCGCCGCTGCCCGAAGGCTACGCCGACGAGCCGACGATCACGCCCACGGCGGGCGCGGACGGCGGCGCAGACGGCAGCGCGGGCGGTGATGACTCGTTCTGGGGCGAGGGCGGCTCGTCCGGCGCATCCGGCGCAGCGGGGACCGCGACGCCCGCATCCGGCGGCGATGATGGCTTCTGGGGCAGCGAGGGCGGCTCGTCCGGCGCGGCGGCGACGGCCACGCCCGCTTCTTCCGATGACTCATTCTGGGGCGGCGGCGAGAGTCCCGCGCCGACCGCCACGCCCAGCGGCGACGACAGTTTCTGGGGCCAATAAACACCGTTCGATCCGTTATCGTTCGATGCTCAAGGAGTTTCTAGAACCATGAAACGGCTGATCGCTCTTCTCGTCATCCTGATGATGGTCATGCCGGTCATCGGCGTCGCCGCTCAGGAAGATGTTGTGCTCGCTCGCCTTGAGGAGTACAACGCCAATCTGCCGCAAGGCTACGGCCTGGTGACCGTCGAAGACCTGAACGTGATGCTGGCCGAGAAGGCCGTCACGCTGCTCGATGTGCGCGAAGCCGAAGAATACGCGGCGGGCCACCTGGAAGAATCGTTCAACGTGCCGCTGCGCACCATCGCCCAGAATCTGAACCTGCTGCCCGACCTGGACGCGCCCATCGTGGTGGTGTGCAAGGGCGGCTCCCGTGCGGCGCTGGCCATGACGGCGCTCCAGCTGCTCGGCTACACCGACGTCACGGTGCTCAAGGGCGGTTATGACGCCTGGGTCGGCGAAGAACTGCCCACCACGACCGACGCCTACACCGTTGAGGCCGGGACCGCGCCCGACGTTGACGCGGCGGTGCTCGCGGCGGTGGACAGCTACCTGAGCAACATCCCGCAGGGCTTTGCGCTGGTCAAGCCCACCGATCTGGCGGCGGAACTGGTCGAAGGCGGCGTGACCGTCATCGACGTGCGCAGCGATGAAGAGTGGGGCAAGGGCTACATCGAAGGCGCGCAGCACATCTGGATCAACGAGTTCATGTCCCGCCGCGACGAGTGGCCGCAGGACAAGGACGCCAAGATCGTGGTCTACTGCGGCATTGGGCAGCGCGGCGGCATCGCCACCGTCCTGCTCAACCTGATGGGCTACACCAACGTCCGCAACATGTCCGGCGGCCTGACGGCGTGGAACGCGGCGGAACTGCCACTCGTCGGCGCGGAAGCTGCTGCGCCCGCCGAACTGGACCTGGCCAAGCTCATCGGCGATTACGTTGCGGCGCTGCCGGCCAGCTTTAACGCCGTGCGTGCGGCGGACCTGTCTGCCGAACTGGCCAGCGACAACAAGCCGTTCCTGGTCGACGTGCGCACGTCGGACGAGTACGCCGAAGGGCACATCGCGGACGCGATCAACGTCCCGCTGAGCGATCTGGCTGCCAACCTGAACCTGCTGCCCGCCCAGGATGCCAACCTGGTGATCGTGTGCGGCAGCGGCCACCGCTCGGCCCTGGCCATGACCGCCCTGAACCTGCTCGGCTACTCGAATACGCGCAGCCTGATCAGCGGCGTGGGCGGCTGGAAGGCGGCGGAGCTTCCGCTGGTGACCGACCCGGTCGAAGCGACGGCTGGCGCTGCGCCCACGGCTGACCCGACGCTCTTCGAGAAGGTCAGCGCCTTCCTGAACAGCATTCCGGCGGGCTACTGGACGGTGAAAGCGCCCGATCTGAGCGCTGAGCTGGTCGACAACCCGCCCGTGGTGCTCGACGTGCGCACCGATGGCGAGTGGGCCGAGGGCCGCATCGAGGGCGCGATCCACATGCCGCTGCGCGACATGATGACCCGCCAGGCGGACTGGCCGCAGGACAAGGCCGCCAGCATCGTGATCTACGACAACCCAACGCACCGCAGCTCGATGGCGATGGCCTTCCTGCGTATGCTCGGTTATGAGAACGTCCGCGTGCTGGGCGGCGGCGTCGGCGCATGGAAGGGCGCTGAGCTGCCTCTGGTGACGGACTAAGACGACGGAAGACCCTCACTCCCCCGACGCACTCAGGGAGAGGAGAGGACCGGACAACGCAGGCGTCGTCCCTACGACTGTGTAGGGACGAGGCCTGCCTCGTCCGGCCTGCCTCGTCCGGCCTGCCTCGTCCGGCCTGCCTCGTCCGGCCTGCCTGAGCGTGGGCGGGGGTGAGGGTTTCTCGGAGCGGACACCGGATGACAGGGAGAGCCATGCACACTTCCCCAACCCTTCACCGATGGATAGCGGTCATGTGCCTGTTGACCGGCTTCCTGTTCGTGGGCGTCGCCATCGCCTCGGCGCAGGGTCCGGCCACCGCACAGCCCACGCCCGCGCCCACCGGGGAGCCGACTGCCGAGGCGACGCCGAAACCGGACTGCGCCGAGTGCCACGTCGACATCGTCGCGGCGTGGCAGACCAGCGCGCACGCCCTCGCCTACATCGATGCCGACTTCCAGGCGGCGTGGACCGAGCAGGGCAGCCGGAGCGAGTGCCTGGCCTGCCATACCACGGGCTATGCGCCGCGCACTGGCGCGTATGCCACCCAGGGCGTATCGTGCGCGGCCTGCCACGGCCAGACGCCCGCCAACCACCCGCCGGAGCCGGTCCGCGTCGATCCCGGCGTGCAGGTATGCGCCGATTGCCACGCCACGACGTACTCGGAATGGCAGCACAGCGCGCACGGTGAGCAGCAGTTGGCCTGCACCACCTGCCACACGCCGCACAACCAGGGTTTGCGCTTCGAAACGTCCGACGCGCTGTGCCTGAATTGCCACGACGAGGCGCGCACCGATTACGCGCACGTCAGCCACACGGAGCAGGCGTGCGTCGATTGCCACTGGTTCAAGAACCTGGACGAGACGCTGCACGTCAAGACCGGCAATCTGCTGCCCACCGGCCATGATAGCCAGGTCGAGACGAAGACGTGCGTGACGTGCCACGCCGATCTGGCCGCGCAGGCTGTTGCATTGGCCGACGGCGTAGAGGGCACAGAGGGCGTGGAAGGCGCGCCGACTGCCGCCGCAACGGCGGAAGCAGCCCCCGCACCGGCAGCCGGGAAGGCATCGCCGCTGCTGTCCGCCCAGGTGCGCATTGCCGAGCTGGAGACAGAGCTGCAATCGGCCCGCGCCGAGACGGATAACCCGGCCATCGTCCAACTTGGGCAGGGCGTGGCGCTTGGCGCGGTGGTTGTTGGAGCGCTGGCGCTCGGCTTCTTCCTGCTGCGCCGCCAGAATGGCAAGTCCAATGGCCGGTCCGGCGCGTGAGTGATCAGCGGAGAGCGCAGCCTATGGAAGAGAAATTCATCTCGCGGCGCGAATTTGT
>JADZBY010000217.1 GCA_020851855.1 Anaerolineae bacterium | reverse complement strand
GTGCCCGTCGTCTTTTTCGGCTCGGCGGCGGATAACGTGTCGCTGCTCGACCTTCAGCGCTACTGGCTGGGCGATACGGCGGCGCTCGCCCCTTTGACCAGCGCCGGGCAAGCGCCTACGCTGGTCACCACCGCGCCGATTCTGCTGTACCTGACCGGCCTGTTTGGCCCTGCGCCCGGCAATGTGCCGATCATGACCGTGTCCTCGGACGACGAGATCGCGCCGGTCATCACCACGCTGGGCGCGGCGTGGGGCGTCGTGCCCTTCCACAAGCTCAGCCCGTCCCTGAAGGCGCTCAAGCTCGACGGCGTCGACGTGCTCCAGGCGGCGCTGCCCATCGAGCAGTGGCCGCTTTACGAGGACTTCGGCCTGACCGGCGATCCGGCGCTCGTCAACCAGGCTGCCGCCGCCGTGATGGCGCTCGGTACATGGCCGAACACCAACCGCGACCCGGCCCTGCTCACGTCCCTGATGATGACCGGCGTCACGGCATTGACGCGCAGCACGGCCTGGAAGATGGAGCTGAACGGCGTCGATTACCCGGCGGGCGACATTGCGCCGTACCTGTCCGGCGCGGACATTCTGCACACCAGCAACGAGGTGTCTTTCGCCGACGACTGCCCGTACCCCAACCCGGACACCGAATCGCTGACCTTTTGCTCACGCAACAGCTATTTTCAGCTTCTGCAGACCATCGGGCTGGACGTGGTCGAGCTGACGGGCAATCACGTCAACGACTGGGGCACAGACGCGCTGAGTCATTCGCTGGACGCCTATGATCTGGTCGGCATCGTGTACTTCGGCGGCGGGCGTGATACGGACGACGCGCGTCAGGGCCGGATCGTCGGGCACAACGGCAACCGGATCGCCTTCGTCGGCTGCAATCCGGTCGGCCCGCCGTATGCCTGGGCCGATGTCGGCAAGCCGGGCGCGGCGCGCTGTGACGAGGCCTACCTCGCGGGCGAAATCGCCAGGCTCCGGGCCGAAGCCGACGTGGTGGTGATGACCATCCAGTACCAGGAATACTACGAATATGCCGCTCCTGCCGTCCAGCAGGAGTTTTTTCGCCGCTTTGTCGAGTTAGGCGCGGACGTAGTCATCGGCTCGCAGGCGCACCAGCCGCAGGCGTTCGAGTTCTACAACGGCGCGTTCATCCACTATGGCCTGGGCAACCTGTTCTTCGATCAGATGTGGTCGCTCGGCACGCGCCAGTTGTTCGTGGACAACCTGATCGTCTACGACGGGCGGCACATCAGCACGCAGCTTTTCACCGGGCTGATCGAGGACTACGCGCGCCCACGCCCCATGAACGACGCCGAGCGCGCGGACTTCCTGCGCACCGTGTTCAGCGCGAGCGGATGGTGAACGCCGTCGTGCGCGCTACCGCCCGGCCCGGCGCAGGCGTTCCCGCGCCAGCAGCACACCGCTGATCGTCTTGCCGTCGCGAATCTCGCCCGCCTCGATCAGCCGCATCACCTCGTCCATCGGCAGCGGATAGACTTCGAGAAACTCGTCGTCATCCACGGTCAGCCGCGAGGGTTCGAGATCGGTGGCCATGAACAGGTGGATGAACTCGGTGGTGTAGCTCGGCGCGGCGTAAATCCCACCCAGGCGCTCCAGCTTGCCGGGCCGGTAGCCCGCTTCTTCCTGCAATTCCCGCGCCGCGCACACTTCCGGCGCTTCCCCGGCTTCCAGCGTGCCCGCCGGGACTTCGAGCAGCACGCGCCCCGCCGCATAGCGGTACTGGCGAACCAGCACGACGTTGCCCTGGGCGTCAACGGGCACGATAGCCACCGCGCCGTTGTGGCGGATGACCTCGCGGCGTTTGTGGTGGCCGTTGATCAGGCGCACCTCGTCCAGGTACAGGTGGATGATCGCGCCATCGTAGATCAGCTCACTACTGACGGTCGTCTCGGTCAGGCGGCTTTGCTCGTGCGGCGACGCCGGCGGCTGTTGCGGCTGAGGCGGTTCTTGTTGGCTCACGGCTGTTTCTCCCCATTCCCTCTCCACCACTCCAAAAAACGCCCCCTCGGCGGGCGCGCCAAGGGGGCAGGCGTTCACTCGGTACTGGCCGCCGGGGCGTTACGGGATGACCAACCGCTGCCCAATATACACCAGGTTGATGTTGGCGATGCCGTTCACCTGGGCCAGCGACGTGACGGTCACGCCATAGCGCCGCGCAATGCGCCACAGGTTCTCGCCTTCCTGCACGACGTGGACGCGTGTACCGCCCGGCTCAGTCGTCGCGGTCACGACGATGACCGTTACGTTGGGCGGCAATGTCTGCGTCACGCCAACCGGCGGCTGGGTGGGCTGGGCCGGTTGCAGGCCGCAGTTGGGGATGATCAGCACCTGGCCGGGCTGCAACAGGTCCTGATTGGTGATGCCGTTGGCGCGGGCGACCACGTTCGGGCTGGTGTTGAAGCGCAGCGCGATACGCAGCAGGCGGTCGCCGGTCACCACCGTGTAGCGGCATCCGGCGTCAATCGGCCCCGCCGCGCCCGATCCGGGCAGGCCGGGCGTGCCGGGCGGGAAGGTGGCCGTGCCGGGCAGCGGCGTGAAGACGACTTGCTGCGGCGTGAAGCCGGGCGCGATGGGCGTTTCCCCGACCGGGACCGAGATGATGGGCGTGCCCTGCGCTACCGAGGTCGCCGTCGCGTTGGCGGCGGCGGTCTGCGTCACGATGGCGATGATCTGCGTCGCCTGGGCGAAGAGCGTCGCCTGGGTGTCCACCGTGGGCGCTTGCGCCACGGCGGCGGGCGTTTCGCCGCCTGCCGGCGGCTCCACATTGGCCGACAACGCGATGGCGGCGGCCTGTTCAGGCGACAGGGTCGGGATGAAGAGCGGCGGCAGCGTCGGGCTGCCGGCCACGGTCGGCGGCAGCGGCGTGTCGCTGGGCGGGACCGGCGTCTCCGTCGGCGGCGCGTTTGTGGCCGTCGGTGGGACCGGCGTATTGGTCAGCGTAGACGTTGCAGTGGGCGGGACCGGCGTGTTGGTGAACGTCGGCAGCGCGGCCACCTGGAAGGGCGTTTCCGTCGCCAGCGCCGGGATCGAGAGCGTGGGCGACGGCGGTACAGGCGTGAAGCTCGGCAGCGGGGTGGGCAGCGGCGGGCGCGGCGTCAGGGTGATGGTCGGCGTCAGCGTCTCGGTGGGAGTCGCCGTTTCGGTGGGCGTCTCACTCGGCTCGCTGGGCGTTTCGGTGGGCGTCTCGCTTGGCGCGGCGGCAACTGCCGTCTCGGCCACCGAGGTCAGATACACGTCCGCCAGCGCCGTCTGTGTGATGTCCGGCGTGGGCGTGGCGGCGTCGGTCTGGGGCACTGCGGCGACGAGCTTGACCAGCGTCGGCTCCAGCGCCGCACCAACGGGCTGGAAACACCCGGTCAGCGTCATCGCCAGCAGGGCAAATCCCAGCGTTAGCCCTGCAGATCGGTACACAATACGCCGCATCATGTGTATCTGGCCTCCTGAGTGCAATCGCCTGAGCAACGTCATGGCGAGTTCAGTTTAGCACCGCCCGTCCTGACGGGCAACCCGGCGAGTCAGGGGGCAGTCGCTTCAAAACTTCCTCACCCCCGGCCCCTCTCCATGTCCGTCACCCCAGGGGGGACCCCGACGGCATGGAGAGGGGAGAGCGCCTGGCTCGCTGGCGCGTTCTTTTCCCCTCTCTGCGCGGTACTCCGCGCAGAGAGGGGGCAGGGGGTGAGGCGCTTTCCTGCTGTCTGCCTCAATGGCGGATTTTGATGCGATTGCCCCGGCGAATCACGGGGGGCATCCTCACCCCTTCGCTTTTCGCGCTGTGCGATTTCACGAAGGCGTTGGGCCACATCGTCGCGAATAGTCAGCTCGGCTGCCTGTCTCTGTCCTCACCCTTCGGCGCTGACTCCGGGGTCGGGCTGAAGGCGCGCCTCGGCTTCCGCCGTCGAGATGCCCTCCACCGACACGACTTTGTCGCGGTGCTGGTGGCCGGCCACGATCTCCACGGCGCTTTCCGGCACGCCCAGCCGCGCCGCCAGGAACTTCACGAGCGCCACGTTGGCCTGCCCTTCCACCGGGGACGCCGTCAGCCGCACTTTCAGGCTGCCGTCCTCTTGAATGCCAACCAGTTCGTCGCGCTGGGCGCGCGTCACGACCCGCACGGTGAACGCCGCGCCGCGTTTCGCATCGGTGATTCGCATCTCACGGGGCATCTTGACTTCCCTCCGTTGCCTGGCCACGCCGGGCGGCCAGAATGGTTCTCTCTCAGAAAATGGCGATCAGAAGCCGGATGAGCAACTCTTCCAGGATGGTCGCCCCGATCAGCGCCACGATGGGGCTGAGATCGAACATGCCCGCCGGCGGCAGCACCCGCCGTATCGGCGCGAGCACCGGCTCTGTCACATTGTACAGGAAACGCACAATCGGGCTGTTGGGATCAGGGTTGAACCAGCTCAACAGAATCCGCGCCAACAGCAGCAGCGTGAAGGCTGTGAATACCAGTTGTACGAAATTGACCAGGATCGAAGTTATCACCTCAATGCTCCATTTCGCGCTCGCCGAAGATGGCGCGCCCAATGCGCACCAACGTCGCGCCTTCCTCAACGGCCACGTCGTAGTCATCGGTCATGCCCATGCTCAGCGTATGCCAGCCGCACAGGGGGAAATCGGCCCGCAGCGCGTCGCGCAGCTCGCGCAGCGCCACAAACACAGGCCGCGCCCGTTCGGCATCGTCGACGATGGGGGCCATCGTCATCAATCCGGCGATGTCCAGCCCCGGCAGGGCGAGCAGACGCCGGATGGTTTCCCAGAGCGCCTCACGCATCGCCCGGTCCTGCCGCCACGCCCACGCCGGAAAGCCGGATTTGCTCGCCTCTCCGGACACATTCATCTGAATCAGGCAGTGCAATGCGCCGCGCCGCGCCGGATTCTCGCTGACAGCGCGAGCATAACGCGCGGCGAGTTTCTCACTGTCCAGCGAGTGCACCCAATCGAAGGTTGCGGCCACGTCGTGCGCCTTGCGGCTCTGGACGTGCCCGACCATGTGCCACGTGACCGGCGTGGGCGACGCCGCATTCACCGCCGCGATCTTCTCGGCGGCTTCTTCGATGCGGTTCTCGCCAAAGTGCGCCTGTCCGGCGGCGATGGCTTCCAGAATACGCTCGGCGGGGTGCGTTTTGCTCACGGCGACCAGCGTCACCTCGTCCGGCGAGCGCCCGGCCCGCGCACAGGCCGCCGCGATGCGCGCCCGCACGGAGTCCAGCCGCTCGGCAAGCGTCGCCAGCGCGCTGTGCTCGGTCACTGTGAACGCTCCCTGAGCGAAATTACAGCACAGAAGCGCCCGGTTTTGCCGTGCTCGGCGCGGTGCGAGAAAAACTCGTCCACGCGCGACGCCGTGCACATCTCCGCCGCCTCGATCTGGCGCACGCCTGCCCGTTCCAGCGCCAGCCGGTTGGCCGCCCACAGGTCGAGATACGCGCTGCCGTCGTTCGCGCGCCGGATCAGGCCGTGATCGGGGCCAAACGCGGCCTCGACCGCCGCCACGACTTCCGGCCCGACCTGATAGTGCGCCGGGCCGATGCTGGGGCCAATCGCCGCCTGCACATCCGCCGGGTGGCTGCCAAAGGCTGCCTGCATGGCGCGCAGGGTACTGGCCGCTGCGCCGCTCACCGTGCCGCGCCAGCCCGCGTGGGCGATGCCGATGGCGCGCCGGACCGGGTCAAAGAACAGGATCGGGACACAATCGGCGAAGCGCATGGTGAGCGGCACGCCCGGCACATCGGTGACCATGCCGTCCGCGCGCGCCAGCCAGCGCCGCCCCGGCGTCTGCCCGGTAACCACGACGGCATCCGCGCTGTGCACCTGCCAGACCGTGCAGGCGCGCTCGCCATCCACATGCAGCGCGGCGTAAATCCGGCGCAGGTTCTCTTTCACGGCGTCCAGCGTATCGCCCACCGTGCCGCCCACGTTCAGCGACGCCCACGGCGCACGGCTCACGCCGCCCAGCCGAGTAAAGACGCCGTGCTTCACCTCGTCGGCGTCGCGCCACTGCTCGAACCGGTAAAAGACCGGCCCACCGTTTTCCACACGCTGCACGTCTCGGATTTGCCTCGTCTCGCTTCCCACCTAACTCCGGGGATTATAGCACAGGCGCGGCGCTGATCTGGGGCAGGAAACGGCGGATGCGCGGCGCGCATAAGTGAATTTTGTAATATACTTTGAGCAGATCGCGTCGTCCCATCTCTGCGTCACGAACACAAGCGGTTGCAGGACAGGCTTATGACCAATATTACTGCCGATTCGGTCGAGATCAACATCGAGAACGACCAATGGCGCATCTTCAACATCAGCGGACCGAACAGCTTGATGCCCTTCTTCCACATACTGCGCGGCGAGGGCCTGCTGCACTACACCTCGGCCTTCGGGGAAGCGCGCGGGCTGCCGGGAAACATCCTCTCCGCAGATTATGTGAAGGCGGTGGTCGTCGGCTTTGACGAGCGCTACAAGCGCTGGACGCTCGGTCTGCACATCTCCATGCGCGAAGAGGAAAAGCCCCGCTTCGTAGAGCTTGCCCACTGGCCCGACGATCCCAGCTCACAGTATGCCATCGACAGCCACGCCGCCGGGCGGGTGCTGGCCGAGTACATCTCGTGTCCGCTCAAGCTGTTCGGGGTGAAAAAGGCGGGCCAGCCGGCGGGCGCAGGGTCGCGGGCGACGGTCACCGGGCCGCTCACGCCGCACGAGCGCGAAGACATGCCGCTGGAAGCCGTGCGCTTCCACGCCAAGCAGGTTGAGTTGCCGCTCGTGCACGGCGACATCTGGATCGGCGCGCCGTCGCACAACATGAGCACCCTCACGGTGCGCCTGCCCAAAGAAAGCGCCGCACGCCAGCCCGGCGAAAACGAAGCGCCCGCCTACAACCAGATCATCTTCGACAAGAACGCCCAGACGATCCGCCTGGTCCCGCCGACCGGGCTACTGGGCGCGTTTTTCGGGCCGCAGGGGCGCGTGATCAAGTATTCCAACCTGCGCAACGTCGAGATGCGGACCACGATCACCCACGAATCGACGCTGGAGCAGGGCGAAGACGGCATGGCCGTGGACGTGACGAAGACCACGTACCTGTTCGGCGTGTACCTGACGCTGCAAGACGAGGCGGTGCTCGTGCTGCGCGTCTCGCACGAGGCGACGAGTGACCTGCGGCGGCGGCGCTTCAAGGTGAAGTCGCCCACACGCATCACCTCGACCACCACCGCCGAAGACATCGTGTACCTGCGCGAGCACCAGAAAGAGCAGTGGCGCTTCGAGAAGGCGCAGTATTTCGCCCAGTCGGCGGCGTTGATGATGGCCGACATCACCGACAGGCCGCTGGTCAAGACCACGGTCGGCACGCCGCTGTAAACGCTCACGGGCGGCTGAAGGGCACGGTCCGGCTTTCGTGGGCGCGCGCGTATGCGATGATACGGGCGGCTCACGAGCCGCCCCTACAATGTATATACCGTGTGGACGCGGGATTGAGAACGCTCACACGAACTGTAGGGGCGCGTCGCGACGCGCCCGTGGAATGCGCTACCCCTTTCGTAAAGGATTTCCGAAATCTCCGTGAAGGTTCACAGAAAGACTACCCCCATTGGCGCTCGTTTCCGTATAATGGTATAGGAAAGCGCTTTCCTATCCCGGATCAGGGTGGCCGGCGCTTCTCAAGAAAACCATAATTTTCTTTATGACATATTTATTGACTCAGGCTGCGAATGACATTAGAATGATCTTCATCTCTAAAATCTTGCATGTGCATGCACGTGCGATAGAGAGCCGTGAGGCCCGGACCACAGGTGCGGCCTTGCGGGAAAATACGGCGCAAAGGAGCACACGCGCATGAGTCTCTCTGAAAGCCGGTATCACGGGGTAGTTTCCGACTTCGACGTGACGCGGGGGCGGGGCGTAATCGAGACCGAAACGGGGGAACAGGTCCTCGTTCGCTACGCAGCCATCCAGGGACAGGGACCGCGCCATCTCAAACGCGGCGAAGTCGTCTCGTTCTACATTGAGCAGGGGCCAAACGGGCCGAGCGCCATCCAGGTGACGCGCGCCGCGCCCCGGACCTGAAGCCGAACATCACTCGCCATACCTCAAACCATCCGCCCCGCGCTCAGGCACGGGGCGTTTCTTCTGGCGTCACGAGGCGTTGAATCACGGACAACGCAGGCGTTGTCCCTACGGCGTGACGTGTAGGGACGAGGCTTGCCTCGTCCGCATTGGCCTCCGTCCGCGCGCCTGGTCCGCATTGGCCGGCATCGTCGTCCCCGTCTGGCGTATACGACGCAGTTAGTGTAGAATTGACACCGGGTAAATGGCCGGCTCAATTCGATCTGTCAGGTCGCACGTCCGCCGTATCCCGGCAGACCACTGGCCAGGGTTGAGAGTTGGGGTTGGAACAAAAGCGCCCGCGCAGGCTGTGCCCGTGCGGGCGTATGTGTTTGACACGCTGTCCTCGTGGACGCAAGACTTTTGGACCTCGAGGCGGGCCAGCACGGCCAACGCCTTTGTTTGTGATGCTTGTGAGATAGACAGACGAACGACGCGCGACAAGAAAGGAGAGAGACGGCGCACCGCGGGCCGTGAGGTCCGTGCGCCGCATCACCATGGACAACCCGATATTGCGTGTCATCCCGATTGGCGGCCTGGGCGAGATCGGGAAGAACATGATGGTCATCCAGTACGGCGATGACGCGCTCATCGTCGATACCGGCCTGATGTTCCCCGAAAACGACATGCTGGGCATCGACTATATCATCCCGGACTTTCGCTACCTGTTGCAGCAACAGAACCTTAAGCTCCACGCCATCATCATCACGCACGGGCATGAAGACCACACCGGCGCGATTGCACACGTCGTGGCTGCACTGCCCGCGCCGGTATATGCCACGCCGCTGACGCGCGGCCTGCTCGAAGTGAAGCTCAAGCAGGCGCGGCGGCTCGATCAGGTCGATATGCGGACCTTTCGGGCCGGCGAAACCATCGCGCTGGGGCCGTTCAAGGTCGAGACATTCCACGTCTGCCACAGCATCCCGGACGGCGTCGGCTTGGGCATCACCACGCCGGTGGGCCTGATCGTGCACTCTGGCGACTTCAAATTCGATCACACGCCGGTAGACAACCAGCCGCCGGATTTCGCCAAGCTGGCCGAGTTTTCGGCGCGCGGCGTGCTGGCGCTCTTCGCAGACAGCACGAATGCGGACCGGCCCGGCTGGACGCCTTCGGAGAGCGTCATCGACGAGGCGTTTGACCGCGTTTTCCGCGATGCGCACGGGCGGATCATCGTCTCGACATTCGCCTCGCTCATCTCGCGCATCCAGCAGGTGGCCTGCGCGGCGCAAAAGCACGGGCGCAGGATGGCGGTGGCGGGCACGTCCATGTCGGAGAACATCCGCATGGCCGTCAACATGGGCTACCTCGATCTGCCGCCCGACCTGCTGATGAGCGTGGACGAGGCGCGCCGCATGAACCCGCGCGAGGTCGTGATCATGGTCACCGGCACACAGGGCGAGCCTAGCTCGGTGCTCAGCCGGCTGGCGACCGGCTCGCACGGGCAACTGGCCATCGATCCGGGCGACACGGTCATCCTCTCGGCGCATCCCATCCCCGGCAACGAGGAGATGGTGCACCGGACCATCAATCGGCTGTTCCAGCGCGGCGCGAACGTGATCTATGACCCGATTGAGCAGGTGCACGTCTCCGGGCACGCCAGCCAGGAAGAATTGAAACTGCTGATCAGCCTGGTCAGGCCGCGCTATTTCATCCCCATTCACGGCGAATTACGCCACCTGAAGCAGCACGCCCTGCTGGCCCAGGAATTGGGCGTCCCGCGCGAGCGTACGGCGG
>JADZBY010000216.1 GCA_020851855.1 Anaerolineae bacterium | reverse complement strand
GTAGACGAGGCCGGTCGGGTCGGTCAACTCGCCCGTGAAGCCGAGAGAGGTTGGTAAGGTACTGAGCGGCGCGCCATACGGGTCGTAGCTCATGCGCGCCGTGATGCTGCCGTATTCGTCGGTCAGGTGCCGCACCGAGCCGAGGCCGTCGTAGCCGAAGTACGACCACGCGCCGTTTCGCTGCTGCCCGGTGATGTCCAGGCCGAGCATGTACCAGGTGTCGTCGGTCGTCGGCCCGCCGGTCGTCGTCTCGCGCAGGAGTTGCGCCAGGTCGGTGCGGATGTCGAGCAGGTAATCGGTCGTCAGCGTCGGTTGGCCGGGCTGCACAAGCGTCTGCCGCACCCGGTTGCCCAGCGCGTCAAGTGCAACTTAACTCACCCGAATTGCACATTGTGCATCGTCATTCTACTTGCTCTTAAGCAAGCGCTGCCAAGCGTCAATTTCGATGCTGATCAATTCCTGAATGATTTCACGTTCGTTAAGTCCACGCTGCTCCATCTCTACAATGGGAGTCACAGCCGCCCATGTCCATCCTCGGGACATCGTGACAGATACCTGCACATCTAGCCCAGGAGGGGCGACTTGACAAATACCGCAAGCTGCTCTAAACCCGCTTAGGAAATCTACGCAACCGCTTGGCGAGGAAATATACATGCTAGATCTGGCACGAATCTGCGTTAGCAGATCAATAACTCCCACTACGAGGTCGGTATTCATGGTTTCACCTCCTTGTTTCACGTTCATACGGTCACTGGATAAGTACCCCTTCGATGACTGTCCCCACCACCAGCGGTGCTGGCGCGGTCCGTCACCGCAGCGAGCGTTCAATCGCGTCAGGGTATTCCCACCAGTGACTATATGTCACCCAATCTACTGGATGAAGGCCCAGCCGCTCATATACCAGCGAATCAAGGTAAAGATCAAAACCTTTGAGATGCACTGTATCGTGAAAGCCTTCTCCTATGATCGTCGGGGATAAGCCGCGGCGGATCGGGCGTTGCAAAGGTTCTTTCAGGGTTAAGAAAGGTGGTCTAGACGTTCCGATGATGGGATTTTGAATACGCACAATTTCTGCATCGATCCCTTCTCTGCGGAGGATGCTAATGACCTGATCGGCACATATATCGCATTTGGCGGAATATGTTGGGTAGTCATCGAATATGCGCCTAAGCGATGCTCGCGCTTCTTCTGATAGGCTAAATTCAGCATCACTATACCACGCGCGTCTCCTGCGCAGTGAAGCTCCAAAATCCGGCTGATCACCACGCCCGACGCGAATGCGCCCTGCTTCATCCACCTGGAAATTGTTGCTGAATAGCTGCTCGGCGGGTGTATCGATGCTGGAAGGAAGGTCATCCAGCCCCTGACGCAGCCCACGTTTTACCATCGCTGCCACGTCGTCAGCGGCTTGCATACTCTTCTTGTCGAGAAGCGGCAGCAGCGCGAGGAGCGACAGTACATCTATATTGCCCTGACTGAGTTCATAGCCAAAATCGCGTGCACTGAACGCAGTGTCCAGGAAGGGGAAGGCGATGGACAGCACCGTTTCACATAATGGACAGGGACGATTGTTGGCGTAGCTGACCGCGTCCCAGAAGGACATACCCTGCATCTGATTGGCGTAGGTTTGGCCTCGCCAGTCGTTGATGTAGATGGCCCCCACAATGATGCCGATGAGCGCTAGCCAAGCAAATTCCCCGCTGGGGTCTGTATAATTTGTCGGATTCCCGTGCACATAGCCGTAGCCGTTGTACGACGCGCTCAGGCCGGCGATGCCCAGCACCGGGTCGCGCTGGGTGAAGATGCCGAGCGTGGAGTTGTAGGTGCGGGCGCGCAGGTCGACGAGGCCCAGCGGGTCGGTCAACTCGCCCGTGAAGCCGAGCGATGAGGTAGTGGTGGGCTGGAGCGGCACACCGATCCAGATTTCCAGCGTGAACTTCACCAATCATTTGATGGTCCTCATGAGACTGCCCTCTAACTCTGAACTCTCTTAAGCACACCCCTTTACATCATCTTTTCGGCTCAACAACGCGGCTCCATCGACTGCTGAGATGATGTTGACCTCAATCTCGGTTGCACGTTCAGTGCAATTAACGTATAGAAGGACACCAAAGTCCTTATGATCAATTTCAAGCCACCGCTCGTCGCCCTCGCCCAGTGGATCCTCGTTGAGTTGGAGGACGAATTCCTCGGGATCATCTTGAGGACTTTGAAACGAGTAGTACACTCCTCTGTACATGCTTTCATGTTCCACAGCATCTCTTCCGATTACCTGCTGCAATTGCTGGGCAGCGTCCTCCAGACTGATCATCGAGAAGCCAAACAAACATGAACTATGCATCTTAGTCCTCCCTCGGGAACAATCATGGGGCGATAAAGCTCGGCTTGTTTCTTGTCGCCTCTTCAAGAGAACGGTATATCATGTAGTTTACTGGGCGTCCAGCCTGCATCTCAAGTGCCTTTAGCGCAGCAGGATCGATACCAAGAGTACTGAGGTCATACCGACTCAGTGGGCGAGTTCTGATGCCTCCTCGTATTTGGATATTCGCATTTCTTGCCTGTAGAAATAAGGATGGACTTGCAAGGGCAATGTCGAAGTCGCTGACCCGCCCCACATCGAATGGCTGTCCAGTGCGGAACCCAACACCTGTGACTGAACTCCCCTGGAATGCTACTGTCACATCAGACGCACCTCCTTGCTGCAGGGCGCGCTTCAGGTCGAATATGAAGGCCTCATATTGCTCTCTTGAGGCAAAGCCTCGCGGCACAGGTCGAGGTAGAAGACCTGCAATGCGTGGTGCTGGGAGTAACTTGGGACCAGGTTGGGTATTACGACTCCACTGCGCCCTAGCGGCCAGCCACCCTCCATCTGCCTGAAATGCCTCATAGGCGCCGAAGGCGAAGTCGGCGAGGAACATGACCGCCAGTAGCGGATTGCGGCTCTCATTACGAAGCAACAGGTCGACGTCGATGGCAGGGGTATCTTGGAATTGCTCCACTGCATGGTAGGTCAAACTTTCAAGAACCAGTGTCCCGCCCACGTTCCACATGGCCGCACGGACAGCCTGGGTAAACGCGAGTGAGCCGATGCCCTGGCTAATGCCGATGGTGTTCAGTGCAGCAAGATTCCAGAGTACGAACTGCGCACCCAGTCCTCCTGCAAGTGCCAAGGCGGCGACTGAGAATCCGACACGGCCGCTGTGCCTTATGCTCTCCACGTCCAGACTATTCAGGGCTTGCTGCCAATCCTGGCCTTCCCAGGCCGTCTTGACCTGGAACTGATGGGCTGCATCGGCCCAGGTAGTGACTGTCTGAGCCGCAAAGAGACCGAACAGACCCCACAGGATCAGGGGAACGATGAATTCTCCGCTTGGGTCCCGATAGTTCACCGGATTCCCGTGCACGTACCCATACCCGTTGTAGCTCGCGCTCAGACCGGCCACACCCAGCACCGGGTCGCGGCTGGTGAAGATGCCGAGTGCGGGGTTGTAGGTGCGGGCGCGCAGGTAGACGAGGCCGGTCGGGTCGGTCAGCTCGCCCGTGAAGCCGAGCGACGAGGTAGTGGTGGGCTGGATGGGCGCGCCGTATGGGTCATAACTCATGCGCGCCGTGATGCTGCCGTACTCGTCGGTCAGGTGGCGCACCGAGCCGAGGCCATCGTAGCCGAAGTACGACCACGCGCCGTTTCGCTGCTGCCCGATGATGTCCAGGCCGAGCATGTACCAGGTGTCGTCGGTCGTCGGGCCGCCTGTTGTCGTCTCGCGCAGGAGTTGCGACAGGTCGGTGCGGATGTCGAGCAGGTAATCGGTCGTCAGCGTCGGTTGGCCGGGCTGCACAAGCGTCTGCCGCACCCGGTTGCCCAGCGCGTCGTAGTCCAGAAGTTGCTCCAGCGCGCCGTCGTTCACCGCGCGCAGCCGGTTCGCCGCGTCGTAGGTGTACGTCAGCGCGCCGTCGTTTGTCAGGTTGCCGTTTGCATCGTAGGTCAGCCACACCGCCGAGTTCGGCACGCCAACGTGCGCCATGCCTGTCAGGCGGTTGGTCGCGTCATAGGTGTATGATAACTGTTGGACGTCGCCGCCCATGTCCAGCCGGGCCTCGGTACGGTTGCTGCGCAGGTCATAGGCGTACTGGTAGAAGCGCGTCAGTGCGCCAGCCTGCCAGTCCTTCGCCGCCGTTAGCCGACTTAAGCCATCGTACTCGTAACACACCACGCGCATCGCAGGCGCATCGGTCGGGCACGGCGGCGGCTCGTCCACCGGCGCTTCCATCAGCCGCTCGACCACCGGCGCGCTGTTGCCCGCAAAGGCGATGGTCCTGCCGTCCGGCGACCAGGCCGGGTGGCTCGCCCACAGGCCCGGCGCACGCCGCTCCACTGCTCCCTCGTCGCTCCTCACGTACAGCCCGGCGTACCCGTCCCGGTCGGATGTGAAGGCGATGCGCGCGTCCGCCGCCACGCTCGGCGCGTCGTCGCGAGCCGGATTCTCGGTCAGCGCGTGCCCACCGTCGCCGTTCACGCCGATGACGTATAGCTCCGCCTGTCCATCGCGGAACGATGTGTACACGATCTGCTTGCCGTCCGCCGTCCAGGCCGGACGTTGCGCGTACACGGCCTCGTCCAGCGCCTGCGCCTCGTTCGTCCCGACGTCCAGCACGTACAGCCGCCACACGCCCTCGTCGCCCACGTAGACGATCTTTGAGCCGTCGGGCGAGTACGCGCCTTGATGCGCCAGGCTCAGCGCCGTCACCGGCGTGATGTCGCCCGTCGCCACCTCGACGCGGTACAGGTTCGGCTGTCCAGTCCGCGTCGAGGTGAACAGCAGCGCGTTGCCATCCGGCGACCAGCTCGGATAGGTGTTCGTGCCGCCGCCCTCGACCACCGCGCGCAGCCCGGAGCCGTCCGCATTCATCACGAACAGGTTCGTCCCGTTTCCGCGCTCCGAACTGAAAGCGATCTGCGAGCCATCCGGCGACCAGGCGGGCTGGTCGTCCCAGTGGTTGTCATGCGTCAGGCGCGTGAGGATTTCGCCGTCCGCGCTCACGACGTAGATTTCACCCGCTTCGGTGACCACATTGACCGGCGCACCGATCTCTGCCGTTGCCGCCCCCTCGACGCGCGCTGAAGCGGCGGAAGGCGTCTCGACCGGCCCTGCGATGGGCGTAAGCGTCGGCGTGGGCATGAGCGTCGGCACAAGCGTCGGCGTCGGCTCTTCCTGCACGTACACGACGAACTGCACCTCCGCCGCGCGCGGAGTCGCGGCCCGCGGCAGCATCGCAGCGCTTGTCGGCGTGCGGGTTGGCGTCCGGGATGGCGTGGGCGTCCGTGTCGGCGTGATCGGCGAAGGCGTGCGGGTTGGTGTCCGGGTTCGGGTCGGCGTGATGGGCGTAGGCGTCCGCGTGGCGGTGCGCGTCGCCGTCGCGGTGCGCGTGGGTGTGCGCGTGCGGGTTGGGGTGCGCGTGCGGGTTGGGGTGCGAGTAAAGGTCGGCGTGCGGGTGGCTGTGGGGGTCGACGTGAACGTGGGTGTGGGCGTCGAGCTTGGGGTGGCGGTAGCCATCGGCAACGGCGGGATCAGGCAGCGCGGATCGGTCAGCGTCGGGTCATCGCCGCGAACCGGCTCAAACATCACGTTGCTGGTCACCGTGTCGATGGTATTCGGTCCATAACTGATGGCCGGACTACCCGTGCTCCACCAGTTGTACATGGCTTCAACCGGCCCGCCGCCCTCTACGTAGATCGCGCCACCGCCATAGCCTATCGCCACGTTCCCGTCGAAGCGGCTCAGGTGGATGTTGAATGATCCACTGCCGCGATTGAGCACCGCGCCGCCCCAGGATGCCGTGTTCGTTTCAAAGCGTGTACAGGTGATGGTAACTGGCTGCGCGC
>JADZBY010000215.1 GCA_020851855.1 Anaerolineae bacterium | reverse complement strand
GACCATCTCGTGGACCAAATAACGCATATCCTCGTCGCGGGCGTTGCAGAGGGCGCATTCATCGTTTCTGACCCGGCGAGCGCGGCGAGAGCGGTCTTCCATGCCACTACTCGCTTCCACGATCCTGTACACGCGAAGGAATGGAATGAGCCTGGCATTGACGCGGCCTTTGAGGACGTGTGGGCACTTGTCATGCGCGGTCTCGGTGCTGGTGGGCCTACGCCGTGAGATCAGGATGCGGAATCTGCCAGCTGTGAGCAGAGAGGCGCCGAGAAAGCGCGCAGCCTGGGCGCAAGATAGCTGGGATACCCCGTATCTGTGCCGCTGTGCACCTTGTGCACAACATTGCCAGCGCCGCGCACTCTCTATCACCGCCATTCAACTTCACTCATCGGTCCAGTGTGCGTGGGTGATCATTTGACAACTCAAAATTTACGTCATAAAATAAGCATGAAATAAACATC
The DNA here is from genome assembly GCA_020851855.1 of Anaerolineae bacterium. Lineage (GTDB taxonomy): Bacteria > Chloroflexota > Anaerolineae > Aggregatilineales > UBA2796 > JADZBY01. The sequence continues at coordinate 2,995 of JADZBY010000215.1, read as the reverse complement.
CCTGACAACATCGCAGCGGCGCGCCGAGCATATTTTATGGGTTACGTATGAAAGCCGTTGTGTCTTCTCCAAAACGAACGGTCGATCTGCGCGCTATCAACCGCCAAAGCGTCCTACGCTGCCTGTACTTTAGCGGCCCGATGAGCCGTCAGGAGCTCAGCAACCGCACGACCCTGAGCGCGGCCACCATCACCAACGTTATCGCGGACCTCCTCAGAGACGAGTTTGTTTTCGAGAGCGGCCAAGTGGAGTCGGATGGTGGACGCCCGCGCACCATCCTCGCCGTCAATTCGCGGTACGGCTGCTTCGTCGGCGTCGATGTGGGCGAAACGCACATCCAGCTTGACCTGTTCGACCTGACCTTGCAGCGGCAGCGCACCGTCCGCCAGATGGCCGTTCCGCAGCAGATGACACCCGACGAATACGCTGACCAGATCAGCGCCGGGCTGAATGAACTCGTCCCGCCCGGTGACCCGGTTTCAGGTAGCATCCTGGGCATGGGCATTGGCCTTCCTGGCGTCGTCGAACGCGGTGAAGAGCAGCAAGTGTCGTCGCCGCTGTGGAACTGGCGGAGCGTGCCCTTTGGCGACATGCTCAAGGCTCGCATCCCCTTACCTATCCATCTCGACAACGGCGCCAAGGCGATGACTCTGGCCGAAACATGGTTCGGCGCGGGGCGCGGCAAGAAAGACATCATCACCGTTCTGGTCGGCACAGGCATCGGGTCGGGCATTGTTAGCGGCGGCGAGTTATTTCGCGGGCCTACTAACAGCGCCGGGGAGTTTGGACACACTCTCATTTTGCTGAATGGCCGACGCTGCCGGTGCGGCAATTGGGGCTGTTTGGAAGCGTATGCGGGCGCGCCGGGCATCATCACCACGCTGCGCGAGATTGCCCCGCATAGCCCTCTTCTAGAAACTAATCGATCCCGTGATCAAGTGAGCATTATCGACAACATCGTTCGCGGTGCAGCGGAGCATAATCCAGAGGCGCTGCAAACGCTGCAGCTCACCACGAATTACCTCGCCGCCTCGTTCACCAATTTGGTTAACCTCTTCAACCCCGAATTGATCGTGCTCGGCGGCTGGGTCGGCCTGCAAATTGGGCAGGCCATCCTGCCCGCCCTGCGCGAGTCTCTCAACCGCCACGCGCTGCCACTCTCGCGCAGCGCCACGCAGATCGAGATGAGCCAGTTGGGGCAGACCGCCGTGTGCATGGGCGCGGCATGCTTGCCCCTCGAGCAATTTCTGTCCGGCAAAACCAGTTCTCGGCACAAGCGAAAGGTCAAAGCATGATGCGCGTCGGGCGCGCTGTGTGGCTCGTGACGGCGCTATCGCTGTACGGCGTGCTAGGCATCGTCGCGATGCCTCTCCTTACTCATGGTCCTTCGGAGATTACGCCCATGAATGCTGAAACAGAATCGACCCATGCGCCGGAAGTGGAAGTCGCCGTGTGGCTGACGTTGCCAGACCAGTCGAAACGCCTGAACCGGGAAAGCCCGCTGCGGATTACTCCAGGCGATGGCAATGCCGCCGAGGGGTATGTCATCGCGCTGGACGACACGATTCGCTATCAGAAGATGGAAGGCTTCGGCGCGGCGATGACCGACTCATCGGCATGGCTGCTCATGCGCGCACTCAGCGACCGCCAGCGGACCGCCGTGCTGCAAAACCTGTTCACTCGCGAACGTGACGGCATTGGGATCAGCTACGTGCGCATCCCGATTGGAGCGTCCGACTTCGCGTTGCACGATTATTCGTACAACGATCTGCCGCCAGGCGAAACCGACCCGGAGATGGCGCGCTTCTCCATCAACTACGATGAGGCGTACATCATCCCGGTGTTACGAGCGGCGCAGGCGCTTAATCCGCAATTGCGCTTCATGGCCTCACCGTGGAGCGCGCCGGCGTGGATGAAGGATGGCGGGCAGTTTCACGGCGGCCCGCTTCTCTCAGAGCATTATGCAGCCTTCGCGGAGTATCTGGTGCGCTTCGTGCAGGCCTATGGCGAGCACGGCATCTGGATCGACACGCTCACCCCGCAAAATGAGCCGCTTCACAGCAGCGACAGTTACCCGACCATGCTCATGTCCCCCGACGCGCAGGCGGAACTCGTGCGCGATCACCTCGGCCCGGCGCTGCGCGAGATGGACCCCGCCACGCGGCTGATCATCTTCGACCACAACTGGGATTTGTATCAGTACCCGCTGGATGTGCTCTCGGACCCGGACGCCGCCGCCTTTGTCGATGGCATCGCCTTCCACTGCTACGGCGGTGACGTGCGCAATCAGTCGCGGGTGCACGAGGCCCATCCAGACAAAGGCATCTGGTTTACGGAGTGCTCTGGCGGGGATTGGTCGCCGCAGTTCGCCGCGAACCTGAGCTGGAACATGCGCAATCTGGGCATCGGCAATGTGCGGAACTGGGGAAATAGCCTGATCCTGTGGAATCTGGCGCTCGACGAGAACGCTGGGCCGCAAAACGGCGGCTGCCGCGACTGTCGAGGCGTAATTACGGTGAGCTCAGTCACCGGCGAGGTCAGCTACAACGTCGAATATTACGTGCTCGGCCACTTCAGCAAGGTCCTTGATCCCGGCGCGTACCGCATCGACTCGACGGAGTACGCCGAGCGCCAGCCGGAGAACGTTGCCTTCCTCAACCCGGATGGCAGCGTCGTGCTCGTCGTGCACGCTACCAGGGAAGTCACCTTCACCGTGACGTGGCGTGGGAGCGCGTTCACCTACACGTTGCCAGAAGGCGCGGTCGTCAGCTTCAAGTGGGCCGGAAGCGGTACGCTCGCCTGAGCGCCGCGACCGCGCACTTTGTGCCCGCCCGGAGATGAGCGGCGCGGCGAGAAAGGAGGAATTACCCGAATCAGCATAGGCGACCACACAGGCGAAGCGTCTGGGCCGCACATGACGGCCATTCCAACCGGGTTCTTCAGTCCAGAGTAGTCTTTGCTGAGCTTAACGTGGAAGAAAGGGCGCAGCACGCAT
>JADZBY010000214.1 GCA_020851855.1 Anaerolineae bacterium | reverse complement strand
TGGGTTTCCGCACCCCTCTCCATGAGGGAGAGGGGCCGGGGGTGAGGGTTTGCAGACACACTCTAGTACCTCGACAAGGAACGAACACCCCCTAACCCTGCCCTTCCCCCCATCAAGAGGGGAAGGGAAAAACCGGCTCTGGAAGCGCATTCTCTTTAGGGGGGAAGGGTTGGGGTGGGGGAAACAAGCCTGAATCCTCATCAAGTTGTGGTACTGGAGATGACGGGACTGCGGATATCAAGCAAGCATATCACGTATCCTGCACCGTCTCCCGCTTGAACTGCGTCTCGTACAGCCGCGCGTACAGGCCGCCTGCCGCCAGCAATTCCTCGTGCGTGCCGTTCTCCACGATGCGGCCCCGGTCTATCACCAGGATTTTGTCGGCGGCGAGGATGGTGCTCAGCCGGTGCGCGATGACGATGCTCGTCCGGTTCTGCATCACCTGCTCCAACGCCGCCTGGATGAGCGCCTCGGACTGCGAGTCGAGGTGCGAGGTGGCCTCGTCCAGCACCAGGATGCGCGGGTCCTTGAGGATGACGCGGGCGATGGCGATGCGCTGCTTTTCGCCGCCGCTCAGCCGGTAGCCGCGCTCGCCGACGATGGTATCGTAGCCATCCGGCAGCCCGGCGATGAAATCGTGAATGTTCGCGGCGCGGGCGGCGGCCTCGATCTCGGCGTCGGTCGCGTCCGGGCGCGCGTAGATCAGGTTGGTGCGGATTGTGTCGTGAAACAGGTACGTTTCCTGCGTCACCATGCCGATGTTGCGCGCCAGCGTGTCCAGCGCCAGGTCGCGCAGATCGTGCCCGTCGAGCAAGATACGCCCGCTGGTCGGGTCATACAGGCGCGGCAGCAGGTAGGTGATCGTCGTCTTGCCCGCGCCGCTCGGCCCGACCAGCGCCGCCAATTCGCCGGGCGCGATGTGGAAGGTCACGTTTTCCAATGCGCGCTCGCGGGCCTGGCTGAGCGCGGCGCTTTCCGGCGCGGCGGCTAACGGCGCTGGCGCGTGCCCACCCTTGCCGTTTTCGTCGTCCGAGAACACGGCGCGGATCGATTCGTGCCCGCCGCGCTTCACTTCGGAGAGATGCGGGACCGGCTCGCCTGGCTCGTAGCTGAAAGATACGTCCTCAAAGACCACGTCGCCGCGCACCTGGTCGAGATGCAGCGCGCCGGGCTTCTCGTCAATCTCGCGCGGCAAGTCGATGACCTCGAAGACGCGCTCGAAGCTGACCATTGCGGACGCAAACTCGACGGGCGCGGCGGCCAGCGATTGCAACGGCCCGTAAAGCTGGGTCAGGTACAGTCCGAAGGCGACGATCAGGCCCGGTGTGAACACGCCCGACAGCGCCAGATGGCCGCCTACCCAGTACACCAGCGCCAGCCCGACCGACGAGATCAGGCCCAGGCTCAGGAACATGGCCGTGCCGGTCACGGCGCGCGTCACGCCGATGTCGCGCACACGGGCGGCGCGCCCGGCGAAGCGATCGCTCTCTTCGCTGACCCGGCCAAAGAGCTTGACCAGCAGCGCCCCGCTGACGTTGAGCGTCTCGCTCATCATGGCGTTCATCCGCGCGTTCTGCTCGGCCTGATCGCGGGCCAGCGTGCGCAGCCGGACGGCGATGCGCCGCGCCGGGAGCAGGAACAGCGGCACGACGACGATGCCCAGCAGCGTCAGCCGCCATTCCAGGGCGAACATGACCGCCAGCGTGAAGATGACCGTCACGGTGTTGGCGATCAGGTTGACCACCGCCGTGTTGATCGCGCTCTGTGCGCCGACCACGTCGTTGTTCAGGCGGCTCATCAGCTCGCCGGTGCGCGTCTGGGTGAAGAAACGCAACGCCATACGCACCAGGTGCGCGTACAGCTCGGCGCGCAGGTGATAGATCACGCCTTCCCCGATGGACGCGGTGAGGTAACGCTGGAAGATGACCACCACGGCGCTCAGAAGAGGCACGATCACGATGCCGACCGCCAGCAGGTTAAGCTGTGCGGAGTCGCGGTTGGGCAGGGCCACGTCGAGCAACTGGCGAAACAGCAGCGGCGTCACCAGGCCGAGTAGCGTGGACAGTAAAATGCCGACGAGGACGAGGACGATATGCAGCCGAAACGGGCGCGCATAGCCCAGCACGCGCCGGACGAGCGCCCAACTCACGCGCGGGCGTTGCTCGGCGTTCGAATTGATGAACGCGAACCAGCCACTGCCATGCCACATGCAGATTTCCACCTTAACCAGTGATCGATTGTTCGAAAGTATAGAGGGATCAGCACGAATATAGAAGGGAGAGACGCATTAGGAGCGGTGTCGTCGGCATGGCTGAAAATAGGGCGGAAAACGAAAAACGCCCGGCAACGTGCGCCCGGCGGTTCGTTTGCAGCCCGTCAATGGAAACCGTGTGGCGTGATCCCATGGCGCTCGCTGTGCGTCGATGGGATGTGCGACGTGGAGCGCGTCTCAGCCGACCCGCTGCTCCGTTTCGGATCGAGCGCCATTAGGGCCCAACATGGCCCGCACCCGCGCGAGCAGCTCGACATGCGGCGTCAACTTGGTGACGTACTCGTTCGCCCCGGCCTCGAAGCCCCGCCGGACGGTGCGCGTATCGAAGCGCGCGGAAAAGAGCACGACGGGCGTTTCCGCCGTTTCTGGCCGGCTGCGGATGTGCTTGCAGAAGTCGATGCCGTCCATGCCGGGCATCATCACATCCACGATCATCAGGTCGGGCGTTGTCGATTCGAGGACGCTCAAGGCTGCAATCGCATTTTCCGCCTTCAGGACATCAAAGCCTGAGCGGCGGAACAAGATGCTCAGCAGCGCAAGAATCTGCACCTCATCATCGACAATCAGGATTTGCTTGTTCATTGCCAATCCCCACGGCAGCAGTGACAGGAGCGTTTGTGATCGTTTCAACGAAAGTCATGCTGAAGGGCTATGGCAGGCCCAATCGCGCTGCTCTCTGGTCTGTCAAGTCTGTCAAGCACTCGGAACAGCGCCCTCGGCCCGTCGCAGTGCAGCAGTGTGTCAATATCCGACCCGGACCCGGTTGAAACTGAGTGAAGCGAGTACGGCGAAAAAAGGCGGGGCGGCGTAAGCCCTACGCCGCCTCTTGGGTCGTCATGCGCCGCTTGGCCGCCTGCGGGCCAGCGACAACCGCCTGTGCAAACTCCGGCAGAGTCCGGGCGGGGATGGCGGTCAGCCATGCCTGCGTCTCTACGGAGAGTTGGAAGGCGTCAAAGAGCGTGCGGTCACGGTGCTCGACCAGCCGGTCGTGGATGTCCGGGTCGAGGAGCGCCATACCAAGCAACTGGTCAATCCGGCGGCGCTCTTCCTTGCCGAGCACGTAGTTCCACCAGGCATCCGCGCCAGAGAACCCGCGTCCATTCGGCCAGGGAGTGACATCCATCACCATCGACTGCTTCAACGTGGACATCTGAACGTGCTCCTTACGAATAGGCCAGGATGATGTGCTTCGGTGAACGGTCCCGCTTCATGCTCCCTCGGTGCTGGTTGAGGGGGATAATGTCCCAGGGAGCCGTGCGCGCGACTCGGGTCTTTCAGCGTTCAGATCGCGCCAGCTTATTGATCGTAGCTGCCGCCAGGGGCCTGCCCGTCCAGGGTATAGCTGCCGCCGGGGGCCTGACCATCGGTGTAGCTGCCGCCAGGGGCCTGGCCATCCGCAAGCGCGGGGCTGACGGTCAACGCGGCGACGACGAACAGGGCGACGACAACGAGCACGATGGCGGCGATACGGGCGATCTTGGCGAACATGGCTTTTTTCCCCCTTGGAAGGTTCTTATAGGCCCTTGCAGGCCTGCATTCCCAAAAGAATTGCCGTAAGCATAAAGGGCAGCGCTAAACGAAGTGCTTACACCAAATTGGCGGTTTAGGCCGTCAGGTTCGCACAAATGCGGTAGTACAGGTGGGGGATTTTCCGCGCGCTGTGTACAAATTTCACAAATACACAACAAAGACGCGAGCGCCCGACGATAGACCGAAATGGTTAGAGTCTTCAAACTTTCGCCGAGATTTCTTCCGCAAGTGGATTCTTCAACTTGTCGCGTTGCACAAGCGGACTTTCAGAATCAAAAACAGGCCGCCTGGGGCGACCTGTTCCGTACCGGAGCGGTGATGTTCAGCGCAGCAGCGTGGCGGCCAGCGCAAATGTCTCCGGCGAAGGCCGCAGCGATAGCTCTTGCAGGAACATGTCCTGCATCTCGCGCAGGTGGACCTGAATCTGCTTCTTCTCGCCAAGCTGGGCGTAACAGATCAGCACGGCGCGGTGAATGTCTTCCCGATACGGGTCGATGGCCAGCGCGCGCTTGTACACGCCGATGGCGCCGCGATAGTCGCCCCGGACGCGCGTGCATTCGCCCAGGCCGTACAACGCTTCCAGGTACGTCTGCTCCAGCGCCTCGCGCCGGGTGACGATCCAGTCGGCGTCCAGGCTGGGCAGGAAATCGCCCTGGTACAGATCGACCGCGCGCCGCCACAGGTCTTCGGTGCGGGCATCGCGGGCGGGCAAGAGCCGCGCCTGCGCCGCCAGACGCTCTAGCTCGATGGCGTCGCACCACGTCTCGATGTCCGGGTTGACCATGTACATGTTGTCGTCGAAGCTGATCACGTTGTCGCCCATGGCCCGGCGGATGCGGTACAGCGTGGTGTGGAAGTTCTGGCGCACCCGGCTGGGCGGGCTGTCTGGCCAGAAGGCGAGGCAGATACGCTCGCGCGATTGGCGGCCCTGGAAGAGCAGGAACAGGAACATCTCGCGGGCGCGGGTGGCGCGCCACTCCGACGAGGGGATACGCTTGCCGTCGCGCTCGACGTGTTCTTCGCCCAGCGTGTGCAGCCGGAGCGTGTAGGACAGGCGCGCCGTGGGCCGCACGCGCCGCCGCGCCGACGGGTGGAACTGCGCCTCACGCAGCAGCTTGAGTCCCTGGATCAGCGATGCGTAGCGGCTCGCATTTTCGGCCACGTAGGCGCTCAACGCGGGCGAGCGGAAGATTTCAACGACGGCAGGATGCACGTTGCCGAAAGTCTGGGCAATCTGCATCACCTTGTCAAAGCGCTCTCTGGCCGCCACGACGTCGCCGCACTGCAAATCAGCGGCGGCGCACAGGATGAGCACCTGCATCAGCTCGATCTGCGTGTTCTGGCGGGCCAGCTCGTCCGCCACGGCGATCAGGTGCGAGCGCGCCCGCGTCGTGCGCCCGGCAAAGACGCGCGACGCCCACAATGCCGCGCGCGACGTGGCGTGTTCCAGGGCAATGTCGTGCGTCGAGGCGAGCGCATAAGCTTCTTCCGCCAGCCGCGTGGCCTCGGAGAGGTTGCCCTGCCAGCGCTGCATTGTCGAGGCGCTCACCAGCACGGCGCAGCGCAGGTGCGGCTCGTCGCTGCCGACCAGTTCCAGCGCCTTGGCGTACAACCGCCGCGCTTCTTCAAATGCGCCCCGGTCGCGCCACAGGTCGCCGGTGCTCCACAGCAGGTAGCTTTCGGCCTGCCGGTGCGCCGAGCGCGACGCGATGCCCAAGCCTTCTTGCAGGGTGAGCATCGCCTCTCCGTAATTGCCGTGCTGGTGGTAGTAGTAGCCCAGGTTGTTGAGCGCCAGGGCCAGCGGGCCGGGGCTGCCAAGCTGGCGGCGCAGGGCGATGACTTCCTGAAGGCAGGCGACGGCCTCATCGAAGCGGCCTGCGCGGGTGTACACGATCTCCAGGTTCTGGAGCAGGTGCGACAGGGCGTAGGCGTTGCCCTCGGCGCGGTGGATGGGCAGCGCCGCTTCGAGGTACTTGGTTGCGGCGCTTGTGTCGCCCAGCCGAAGCTGCGCCACCCCCAGGATATTGAGCGCGCGGCCCCGGATGGCGGGCGGCGTATCGGGCTGATCGACCACCTGCGCCGCGCGGAGCACTGCCTTACGATATTCGCCCTGCTGAAGCGAGATCATGGCCCGCTGGATGGTCACATCCGCTAACCCAGCCGCATGACGCCGCTCGATGAAATAGCTCTCGGCCACGTCAAGCGCGGTTTCGGCGGCGGCGTAGTTGTAGCGGTCGGTGTGAATCTTAGCGCAGATGGTCAGCAGGCCGGGCACTGCCACGCCCAGGTTGCCGAGCGATGTGCTCCATTCCAGCAGCGTCTCGATCTTGCCCAGGGCGAAGTACGAGGCCGCCACCCGCTCGGCCAGTTCGGCGGCGCGCTCCGGCGTCCCGGCGTCGATGAAGTGGTCAAAGGCGAGGTCGATCTCGTCGTTGGTTTCGTACCAGCGCGCCGCGCGCAGGTGCAGATTCTCGAACAACTGCGGGCGGGTGCGCTTCAGGGTGCGCTGCAAGAAGCTGCGAAACAGCCGGTGATAGACCAGGCCTTGTCCGCTGCGCGTCAGAAACAGGTTGCGCGTCTGCATGTCGCTCAGCATGTCGGCGGCGTTGGGCAGGCTCAGCGCGCTCTCACACAATTCCGGCGTCATGCGCGTCAGCGTGGACGACGCGAGCAAGAAATCGCGCATGTGGCCGGGCTGGTTGGCCAACACGCGCTCGGCCAGCGCGTCAAAGAGCGCTTCCGGCCCGATGCTGCCCGCCAACATGCCGCGTTCCAACTCGTAGGGAAGCGGATGCAGGGCGAGCACCACGCCCGCCGGCCAGCCATCGAGCCGCGTCATCAGCTCGTTGATCTCGGCGGGCGGCAGGCTGACTCCCAGCGTATCGCCGGCCAAGACCTGGATTTCGTCGGGCGTGAAGCGCAGCTCGTGTTGGCCGATGGCCAGGATTTCGCGGCGCGCGATCATCTCGGCCAGCGGCAGGTCGGGCAGCATGCGGCTGACCAGCACCAGGTGGCAGTGGCGCGGAAGGTTGGCGACGAAGGATTGCAGCCAGATTTCGGCCAGCGTCGACCCGGCAAGATGCTGGGCGTCATCGATGAGGTAGATAAACGGCTCGCGTGCGCCGTCGCGCAGGTATCCGGCGAGCATCGACGCCACCTCAGCCGGGGCCGCGCCGCCGGGGACCTGGAGCTTGCTGATTCCCGGCGCAATTGGCTCCAGGGTACGCACGCACTGGGCAAACAGGTTCGGGATGTCGCGCTCGCGCTCTTCGACGCCGTGCCAGGCGACGGGGAAGGCCGCCACGCGCGCATACTGGGCGGCCAGCGTCGTCTTTCCGTAGCCGGGCGGCGCGCTGATCAGCGTCAGCTTGTGCTCGGCGCAGCCTTCCAGTTTGCGCAGCAGGCGTGGCCGGTCGATCAGCCCGGCAGTCTTGATCACTCGGTTGTCGATTTCAATCAGCGGAGACACTCTGCACCCCTACCCTCAAGGGTTTCGCCTGTCGATGCCGGATACCTGTTCCATTTACATCGCGCGACCGGGGCGGTCCGAAGGGCCAAGCATTAAATCCACATCCACGACCATAATCTTAGCACGGATTCATCAACTCTTCTTCAACCGCCAGCCACCGCCGAGGCCCGGACTCGGACTCGGTCGCCGCGCGTTCAGATGGAGCGCATCATGCCGCCGTCGAGGCGGAGCGACACGCCGGTGATGTACGAGGCCGCCGGCGAGAGCAAAAAGGCCGCTGCCGCGCCGAACTCGTCAATCGTGCCCAACCGGCCCAGTGGAATCCGGGCGATGGACTGGGCGCGCGCCTGCTCAAAGGTCACGCCGGTCTTCTCTGCCGTGTTGCGGTCCAGCGCAGCGACGCGGTCGGTATCGAAGCGGCCCGGCATCAGGTTATTGACCCGGATTCCGTCGCCCGCCAGCTCGTCGGCCAGCGTCTTCACCAGCCCGGACACGCCCGCGCGCATCACGGTGGACAGCCCCAGCCGCTCGACCGGCTCTCTGACCGACGACGAGGTGATGGTCAGGATGGCGCTGCCCTTCGGCATGTGCGGCAACGTCGCCCGAATCAAGCGCACCGCGCTCATCAGCGTCAGCTCGAAGGCGTCGCGCCAGTGCTGGTCGGTCATTTCTTTGAACAACATGGCGGGCGGACCGCCTGCGTTGACGAGCAGCGCATCCACGTGGCCCCAGCGAGCGAGTACGGCGTCGCGCCACGCGCCGATGGCCGCCGGATCGCTCACATCGCAGGCCGTGCCCATGACCTCTACGCCCGCTTCGACGCTGAGCCGGTCTGCAGCGGCTTTGGCCGCCGGGCCGTTCCGGCTGCACAGCGCTACCCGTGCGCCGTCACGGGCCAGCGCCCGCGCCACGCCATAACCCAACCCCTTGCTCGCGGCGGCGACCATCGCCACCCTGTCTTTCAGGCCGAGGTCCATTGTGCAGCATCACCTTTCGTCATTCGTCGTCTTCGGGCAAATTGAGATCGAACCAATCGCGGGCGTTGTCCGTGGCCAGCAAGTCGGCGCTGACCAGCGCGTAGCCCATCACGCCCGCATCCTGTTCCAGATAACGAGTCAGCGCTTCGAGCACGTATTCCGCCGCG
>JADZBY010000213.1 GCA_020851855.1 Anaerolineae bacterium | reverse complement strand
TTGAAAGAAGCGACTACACGGCAGTCGCACCAGGATGCGCGCAGGCTACTCGATGAGCTTGAATGGGGCAACGGCTTATCTCGGATGTCGTCAAGCGGCAGGGACGAAGCCATACGAGGCATGATCGGCATTCTGACCGAGCACGCCCAGGACTGGCTCACCCGGCGCAATCTTGATCTCGTCATTGACAGGCGTCACGCGCCGACCCGCTGGGTCAATTTGATTCTGGAAGAAGCGAAGACGCGCTCTGGCGGCGTGGTAGAACAGCATTTGGTCGGCGCAAAACTCGCGAGGCGCTTTCAGAATGTGAACGTGCCCAATCACCCCGCACACGCCGCTGATGTGCAGACAGAGCGGCTAGGCGACTTTCAGCTTGGGAACGTTGTTTATCACGTTACGGCGACGCCGTCGCGAGGCGTCATTCAGAAGTGCGCCGATAACGTCAAGATGGGCAAGGCTGCCATTCTGCTCGTGCCAGGTGACCAGGAAACAAAGGCCAGGACCCTTGCCGATTATGAAGGCATTGGTCAACAACTTGCGGTAATCTCCATCGAGGGCTTCGTTGCGCTCAATATCATTGAGTTGGCGATGGATGAGCAGAAGGACTTCTTCACTGTCCTCAAGGAGATCATCGCCATTTATAACCAGCGCTTGAGGGCCGTGGAAACCGATCTCTCGCTGATGATTGAAGTTTCCTAAGCACATCAACTTGGTGAGGATTCAGGGTCGTTTCCCCCACCCCAACCCCTCCCCCATGAAGAGGGAGGGGCTTCCGGAGCCGGTTTTCCCTTCCCCTCTTGATGGGGCGAAGGGCAGGGTTAGGGGGAGTTCTTTCCAAGTTGTGGTACTAGCTCCTGCCCGCGCCGCATCGTGTCCGGCGATGTGATCGGTCTGGGGCAGCTTGAGCTGAAACTTGAGTTAGAATAGTCCCGGTTTCCCCGACGCCCTGTTCCCTGGGAGCAAACGCGCCATATGGAATCTGTCCGCTTTGCGATTATTGGTGGCTCCGGTCTGTACACCATGCCGGAACTGAGCGACGTTCGCGAGGTCCCGATCAACACGCCCTTCGGCCCGCCGAGTGATACGGTCCGCATCGGCACGCTGGGCGACGAGCGCGTGGCGTTCCTGCCCCGGCACGGGCGCGGCCACGTCCTGACGCCGGGCGAGGTCCCGTACCGCGCCAACATCTTCGCGCTCAAATCGCTGGGCGCGACGCACGTCATCGGCGTGAGCGCGTGCGGCTCGCTCAAGGAAGAGCTTGCGCCCGGCCATGTCGTCATCCCCGATCAGCTCTTCGATTTCACCAAAGACGAGCGCGGGCGGACCTTTTTCGGGCATGGGCTGGTCGCGCATATCGGCGTGGCAGACCCGTTTTGCCCGGAACTGAGCGCCATGCTGGCCGAATCGGTCGCGGAAACCGGCGCGACGGTGCACCGGGGCGGCGCCTTCGTCACCATTGAAGGCCCGCGCTTCAGCACGCGCGCCGAAAGCCAGGTGTGGCGCGGCCTGGGCTTTTCCATCGTCGGCATGACCACATCGCCGGAAGCCTATCTCGCCCGCGAAGCCGAGATGGCCTATGCCATCATGGCGCACGTCACCGATTACGACGTGTGGCACCAGACCGAGGCGGCGGTCACCACGGAAATGGTGCTGAGCGTGTTCCAAAAGAACATCACGCTGGCCCAGCAGGCCGTGGTCCGCACCATCCACAAGCTGACCGCCAACGCGCCGGTGTGCAGCTGCCATAGCGCGCTGGCCGGGGCGATGGCGACCAGCCCGGACAAGATCAGCGCCGAAATGCGCCAGCGCCTTGAGCCTATCATCGGCAAGTATTACCCCGCGTGAGGCGCTGACGGCCCGCGATGACCTTTAGCTCGCTCACCCGCGTCTCCGCGCTGCGCGAAACCACGCCCGAAGCCCTGATCCGGCGGCGCGAGCTGCTGCTTCTGCTGCTGGCGGCGGCGTTTCTGGCCGTGATCCTGACCGGGCTGATCGTGGCGCGCGGCCTCAGCCCGTCGAATTACTGGCATCTGGCGGTGTGGGCCGGCTGCGCGGTGGGTGGGCATCTGGCGCTGAACCGGCGTGTGCCCCGGCGTGACCCGTTCCTCTTTCCCACGGTGATGTTGCTCTCTGGCTGGGGTATCGTGCTCACCCAACGCCTGACGACGGGCTTTGCCGAGCGCCAGACGGTCTGGTTGATCCTGGCCACAGCGGCGCTCGTGGGCGTCGCCTACCTGCCCGGCCACCTGCGCTGGCTGAGCCGCTACCGGTACACGTGGCTCGGCTTCGGGCTGGCGCTGCTGGCCGTGACCATCGTGCTGGGCCGCAACCCGGGGTCAGAGTTCGGCCCGCGCCTGTGGCTGGGCGTGGCCGACTTCAATTTCCAGCCGTCCGAGTTGTTGAAAGTGATCCTCGTCGTCTTCATGGCCAGCTATCTGGCCGACAACCACGACCTGATCGACCTGAACCCACATCGTTTGGGGCCGCTGCGCCTGCCGTCATTGCGTTACCTGGGTCCGCTCATCCTGATGTGGGGCATCAGCGTGGTGGTGCTACTCTGGCAGCGTGACCTGGGAGCCGCCACGCTGTTCTTCGTCGTGTTCGTGATCCTGCTCTACCTGGGCAGCGGGCGCGCCATATACCTGCTGGGCGGCGCGGCGTTGCTCGTGCTGGCGGGCGGCATCGCGTACCTGACCTTCGGTGTGGTCGAGCGGCGCGTTGACGTATGGCTCAACCCGTGGCCGCAAGCCAGCGGCGCGGCGTTCCAGGTGGTGCAAAGCCTGATGGCGGTGGCGTCGGGCGGCGTGGCCGGGCAGGGCATCGGGCAGGGATCGCCCACCTACGTGCCCGTGGTGCACTCCGATTTCATGTTTGCTGCCGTCGCAGAAGAGTTCGGGCTGATCGGCGCGCTGGCGGTGACGGCGCTCATCGCCCTGATCGTGCTGCGCGGCTTGCGGCTGGCGGCGCAAACCCAGGCGCGGGCCTTCCGGGCTTTTCTGGCGGCGGGCCTGAGCGTGATGCTCGGCGTGCAGAGCTTGATGATCATGGGCGGCGTGCTCAAGCTCATCCCGCTGACCGGCGTTACACTGCCCTTTTTGAGCTACGGCGGCAGCTCGTTGCTGATGAGCTTCGTCATGGTCGGGCTGCTGATCGTGCTGAGTGGGGAACGGTGAAGATGACCCTCACCCCAAACCGGGAAACCCTCACCCCTGACCCCTCTCCCTCAG
>JADZBY010000212.1 GCA_020851855.1 Anaerolineae bacterium | reverse complement strand
CGTCCCACTGTGCTAGAATCAACTCATGCGCATGAGCATTTTATGCACCCGACAGGAGTTCCTTAAACATGGCCGAGTTTCGCATCGAAAAAGACTCTCTGGGCGAATTGAAAGTCCCCGCCAACGCCTATTACGGCGTGCAGACCCAGCGCGCCATCGAGAATTTCCCCGTTAGCGGGCTAAAACCGTACCGCGCCTTCATCTGGTCGATGGCCGCCATCAAGCGCGCCGCCGCCGAAGTGAACCGCGATCTGGGCCTCTTGGAGCCGCGCCTTGCCGACGCCATCGCCCAGGCTGCCGCCGAAGTGATGGACGGCAAACTCAATGACCAGTTCGTCGTGGACCCGTTCCAGGCAGGCGCGGGAACCAGCCACAACATGAACAGCAACGAGGTCATCGCCGCCCGCGCCAACGAGATTCTCGGTGTCCCCCTCGGCGCGCCCGCCTCAGACAAGCCCGTGCGCTCCAACGACCACGTGAACATGGCCCAGAGCACGAACGACACCATCCCGACCGCCATCCGGGTTGGCGCGCTGTGGCGGCTAGGCGAGCTGGTCGATACGCTCCGGGCGCTGGCGGCGGAATTGCGCAAAAAAGCCGCCGAATTTGACGACGTGGTGAAGAGTGGGCGCACCCACCTGCAAGATGCTGTGCCGGTGCGCATGGGGCAGGAGTTCGGCGGCTATGCGAAGGCCATCGAGCGCGCCGTCGAAAAGATTCTGGTCGCTTCCGAGGGTCTGAAGCGGCTCGGCATCGGCGGCACGGCCACCGGGACCGGCCTGAACGCGCACCCGGAGTACCACGCGCGCATGGTGAAGCGCCTGGGCGACTTCCTGAGCATGGAACTGGCCGCCAGCGATGACCTGTTCGAGTCGATGGCTTCCATGCAGGACGCCGTCTTCTTCTCCGGCGCGATCCGGACCGCCGCGCAGGACCTCATTCGTATCGCGAACGACTTTCGCCTGCTCAGCAGCGGCCCGTCGACCGGCCTGGACGAGATTCGCCTGCCCCCGGTGCAGCCCGGCTCGTCGATCATGCCCGGCAAGGTCAACCCGGTGCTGGCCGAGATGCTGGACATGGCCATGTTCTACGTCATTGGGCTGGATACGACGGTGACGCTGGCGGCGCAGGCCGGGCAGCTTCAGCTGAACGTGATGATGCCCATCATCGCCCACAGCCTGTTCCAGGCGATGGACATCATGATCGGCGCGGTGCGCGCTTTCACCACCAAGTGCGTGGTCGGCGTCACCGCAAACCGGGAGAAAGCGCGCGGCTGGCTGGAAAAGAACGCCATCCTCGCCACGGCGCTCAATCCCATCATCGGCTATCAGAAGGGCGCAGAAGTCGTCAAGAAGGCGATGGCCGAGAACCGCAGCATCATTGATGTGGTGGTGGACATGGGCTACATGAGCCGCGACGAGGCGGTGAAAGCGCTTGACCCGACGGCCATGACGCACGGCGGGCTGACCGGCACGCCCGCAGCGGGCTAAGACTACTACCACAACCAGGAAAGAATACCCCCTACCCCTGCCCTTCCCCCCATGCAGAGGGGAAGGGGAAAAACCGGCTCTGGAAGCCCCTCACTCTTTATGGGGGAGGGGTTGGGGTGGGGGATGTACTACGTATCGATCTGGCGGACGAGGCAGGCCGTGTCCCTGCGGAAGACTCGTCGGGACGATGCCTGCGTTGTCCGCCGAACTTCTCTCCGTTACGGCTGCCGCGCCGCCAGCATTTGATCGATGCGCTTGCGAAGCTCTTCCATGCTCACCGGCTTGGCCATCCACGCATTTGCGCCCATCTGCCGGGAGATGCGCGCCACATCCGCATGGGCCGAAACGACGAGCACCGGGATAGTGCGCAATTCGGGCGTGCCGCGCATGAACTTCAGCGTGGTATCCCCGGCAGCGTTGGGCATCATCAGGTCCATGATGATCAGGTCCGGCGGGACGGTCATCGCCGCTTTCACGCCATCCAGCCCATCCGCCGCTTCGATGCAGGTGTGGCCGAGCGATTCCAGCAGGTCGCGCAGCAGCGTGCGCATGTCGGAGCTATCTTCCACAACCAGGATTCGAGCCATTCGCAGAATCTCCCTGTCTCACGGGCGCGGCGTATTGGTCGGCGCAGCGGCGGGCCTAGCCCCCGGCGTTTGCGTCGCGGCGCGGGTTTGGGTGGGCCGTCGCGTCCGCGTCGGCGTCGGCGTGAGCAGCGTTTCGCGCGTGACGAGGTTGCCGCTGACCAGCGCTTGACGCGGCACTACCGCCCCGGCCAGCATCTTGACCGCCGCATCGACCATGGCGCTGGCCGTGCCGACCGGATCATTGTCCAGTGAGGCGCGGAAATACTCGCCGTCGCGGATCATGCGCCGCGCTTCGGCCTCGGCATCCACACTGAAGATGGCCACCGCATCTTCCGGAATCCCGGCCCCGCGCAGCGCATTTACCGCGCCAAACGCCCCAGCGTCGTTGATGCTCAGGATCAGGTTGATGTCCGGGTGCTCGGCCAGCGCCTGCTCGGTAGAGCGACGCCCGTCCTGTGCAAGCCCGCCCTGCCCACGCGCCACGATCTCCGCGCCCGGCGCATTTTCCGTGAGCGCCCGGATCATGGCGTCGGCGCGGCGCACCACATCCGGCAGCGGCGGGTAATCCAGCACGAACACCTTTGCCTTGCCGCCCAGTTGCTCGTTCACATACTGCGCCGCCGCCGCCCCGACCGCCTGTCCCATCGTCTCGTTGGTCAGCGTCAGCGTCACCGACGCCCGCCCGTACACGTGATCGCCCGTCGAGACGACGATAATGCCCGCGTCCTGGGCAGCGCGCACCGCCGGCAGCACCACGTCGTTATCCAGCGGGCACATGACGATGATCTTCGCGCCCTCGGCAATGAACCGGTTCAAGATGGCCGCCTGCCGGAATGAGTCGGCGTTCGCATCGGCCACCTCGACATGCAATCCGAGCGCCACGGCCCGCGTGCGCGCCGCGCTGACCAGGCTGGCGTGATACTCCGTCTCCATCGTGCAGGCCATGATCCCGACGAACGAGCCTTGCAGGCGCATCCGGGCCAGCCGAATCTCCGGGTCGGTGGGATGGAGCGTGTTCAGCGAGCCGGTGTCCGGGCGGGATGATTCGGGGGCGAGAAGGGCGAGCAGCGAGGCGAAGGTCGGCGTTGCGGTGTGCGCCACCCGGACGCGCGTTGGCGTCTGAGCCGGCGGTGAGGTCGGCGTCGGGCGTGGGCTGAACAGGCTCGGCGCGACGAGCAGCCCCAACCCCGCCAGCACGACGAGAACCATGCCCACCGTGAACACGCTCACCCGTCCGCCCGACCGAATCGCCGCAAGCGAGCCTTTGCTGACCGGCATCAGGATCGTCTCGGACGGCACATGTACCGGCGTGGCCAGCAAGCCCTGCACCGCCAGCGTGAACTCGCGCGCCAGATCCGTCGCCGTCTGGTAGCGCGCTTCCGGCTTCTTGGCGAGCGCCTTTTCCAGCACATCCTGCACCGAGACGGGCAAATCGGGCCGGAAGCGCAGGGCGGGCGGCGGCGCTTCGCTGATGTGCGCGCGCATGATGTTGTACATCGTATCGCCCGAAAACGGCGGGCGGCCCGTGATCATCTCGTACAGCACCACACCCAGGCTGTACAGGTCCGATCGGGCATCGCCGCGCGCCTCAAGCGCCTGTTCCGGCGACAGGTACGTCGGCGTGCCCACCAGCGTGCCGGTCTGGGTCAAATGCGCCGCCTGCGCCGGGTCGATCATCTGCGCCAACCCGAAATCGGCCAGATAAGCGTTGTCTTGCTCGTCCATCAACACGTTGCTGGGCTTGATGTCGCGGTGAATGACGCCGCGCTGATGGGCGTAATCCAGCGCGCCCGCCACCTGGCGCAGCACGTTGGCGATGGTTTCCAGCGGCATCGGCCCTTGCCGGATGCGCTCGGCGAGCGTACCGCCCCGTACCAGCCGCATGGCGAGGTACAACATGCCGCCATCCGTCGCGCCGTGCTCGTACACCGGCACGATGTGCGGATGCTCCAGCGTGGCGATGACCTCAACCTCACGGTTGAAGCGCGCCACGAAATTCGATTCGCGGACCAGGACATCAGAGAGGATTTTGATGGCCACGTCGCGCTTCATCGTCGGCTGGTGCGCGCGGTAGACAGCGGCCATCCCCCCGTGCCCGATGAGCGACACGATCTCGTAAGAACCGACTTTCCTGCCGATGAGCGGGTCCGCCATGGTGTAACCTGAAAGCGGCAAGTCCCGTGTGCCGCAGCGCCAGGCTTTTCATTGTAGCCTGTGGCGCGCAATGACGCCATACAGCGGGGTTAAAATCACCGCCGATTGCATCACATCGGAGCCGCCCAGCGCAGATGGATGTCTTGGGTTTAACCGTGTATCAGGATGACGGGCGGTCGAGGTCGTTTCAATTCGACTGTCCCGCTAAAAAACACGGCGCTCTCTCATGAATCAAAAACCCTCTCCGGCTGGAGAGGGGCGGGGCGAGGTCAACCTGCACCGTTACGCAACGGTCAGTCCAGGCTCTCAGTTCGTGGCGAAGAAGCGCTTCACGTTGGGCTGTTGCAGGTACAGAATCACGCCCACGTTGACGATGATGTTGATGACCGGCCAAATCAGCCCGCCGCCGTTCAGCACGTCGAGCACGCTCAGGAACGCGCTCAGCCCGGCGATGATCGAAGAGACCAGCGGCGCCCAGTCCTTGCCCGAATACAGCGACGCGCCGAGAATCACCGACAGCACGCTGGTGATCAGCCGCCAGATGCCCCCTGCCAGCATTCCTGGCACAAAGCACACGAGCACGACGCCGAACACCGACACCAGCAGGTTCCAGACGACGCCAATCAGGCCCGTGATCAGGTAGTATGCCGAAATCAATGTGACACCGAACGGTCGCGAAGTAGACATAGCCCTTGCTCCTTGCCTTCGAATACGTCACTCTACTACGCCGGTTCTGAAAAAAGGTTTCGCTGAACCGTCACGCGACAAAAAACCGCCCGGTCCGAGGTGGCCGGGCGGTTGTGCGTTTGCGGGCTGGCTCAGCCGGGCGCGATCAGCGCTGCTTCCTCAAAAAGGTCGGGATGTCCAGGTCGTCGCTGGAATACGGGTTATTGCCGCCGGATGGTTGTGCGGGCGGCTGCTGGCGGCTGTCGCGGTCGCGGCCTTCACGCTCCCGATTCTCGCGGCCCTCACGCGGCTCGCGGCCCTCACGCGGCTCGCGGCCCTCACGCGGCTCGCGGTTCTCGCGGGCGGGCGGCTGCTCGCGGTTTTCGGGCGCGGGCGGCTGGGCAGCGGCGGCCTGCTGGCGCGGCGCAGGCGTCACGTTGGCGGGCTGCTGCGGCTGGGCCTGCTGGCGGCTCGGCGACGACGTGGCGCGCCAATCGTTGGTCGTGGCGCGCGGGACCGGGCGCGCGCCGAGCGACGGCGGGCGCTCGAAGCCGGTAGCCACCACGGTGATGCGGATTTTCTCGCGCATGTTCTCGTCGATAACCGCGCCGAAGATGAGCTGCACCTCGGGGTGCGACGTCTCCTTGATGATCGCGGCGGCTTCGTTGACCTCGAACAGGCTCATGTCCGGGCCGCCGGTGATGTTGAACAGGATGCCGCGCGCACCGTCGATGGTCACGTCCAGCAACTGGCTGCTGACGGCCATCTCGGCGGCCTTGCGCGCCCGGTCGTCGCCCGACGCCTCGCCCACGGCCATCAGCGCTGCGCCGCCTTCGCTCATGATGGCGCGCACGTCGGCAAAGTCCAGGTTGATCAGGCCGGGAACCGTGATCACTTCCGAAATGCCCTGGATGCCCTGCCGCAGCACGTCGTCCGCCATGCGGAACGCCTCGTTGAGCGGCGTCTTCTTGTCCATAATCTGGAGCAGCCGGTCGTTGGGAATGACGATCAGCGTATCGACCTTGCTCTTGAGTTCCTCAATGCCCATTTCGGCGGTCTGGATGCGTTTTGCGCCCTCAAAAGTGAAGGGCTTGGTCACGACGCCGATGGTCAGCGCGCCAAGTTCTTTGGCCACCTGGGCGATGATCGGCGCTGCGCCGGTCCCCGTGCCGCCGCCCATGCCGCAGGTGATGAATACCATGTCCGCGCCGCGCAAGACCTCGTACAGTTCGTCGGCGGACTCTTCGGCGGCTTTGCGCCCGATCTCCGGGTTGCCGCCCGCGCCCAGGCCCCGCGTCAGCTTTTCGCCGATGCGGATGCGGTTGCGCGCGTTGGCCAGCATCAACGCCTGGCTGTCGGTGTTGACGGCGATGAACTCGACGCCGCCCAACCCTTCCTCGATCATGCGGTTGACGGCGTTGCTGCCACCGCCGCCGACGCCGACCACCTTGATCATGGCAAAGTTTGACTCGTTCGGAATCGCGT
>JADZBY010000211.1 GCA_020851855.1 Anaerolineae bacterium | reverse complement strand
CCTCGGCCTGGGTTCCCAACCGGCCCTTCGAGGATGACCACGCGCTCGATCTGCGCGGTTTGCCGCCGGGCGAGTACACCATCCGCGTCGGCCTGTACCGGCTGGCGGACCTGTCGCGCCTGCCCGCTGAGACGGGCGGCGACTTTGTGACGCTCCAGACGCCGCTGCGGCTCGATGAAAGGGGCGGATCATGAGCGACGGACCACGCGGCGCACGTGTTTCACGCCGCCTGTTGCCCGACCTGCTGGCCGTGGCGCTGCTCGTCGCGCTGTGCTGGTTGTTCTTCTGGCGGATGCTGAGCGCCGCGCCCGCCGACCGGCAATCGTTGATCGAGGGCGATTTTTCCGGGCAGTTCGTCGCCTTCGCCGCGTACCAGGCCGAACGGCTCGGCGTGGGCCAGATTCCGCTGTGGAATCCGTACAATCTCGGCGGGCATCCCTTCCTGGCCGATACGCAGAGCGCCGTGTTTTACCCGCCGCGCCTGATCACCGTGGCGCTGGTGAATGCGGCGGGTGGTCCGGAGCCGGGCCGGATGTACGACGCGCTGCAAAAAGAGATGATCGCGCACACGCTGCTCGCTTCGCTGCTCATGTACGCCTTCGTCCGGCGGCTGACGGCGCAGCACGGTGCGCGGGCCGGGCACAGCGTCGCCGCCGGGCTGGTGAGCGGCGTGATCGTCGCCTATGGCGGCTACCTGACCGGCTACCCGCAGCTGCAACTGGCCGTCATGGAAGCCGGAATCTGGCTGCCGCTGGCGCTGCTGGGCATCTTCGAGGCGACGACGCACGGCCCGCGCACGGATTACCGCTGGTTTCTGCTGTCCGGGCTGGCGCTGGCGCTCTCCCTTCTGGCCGGGCATCCGCAGACCAGCCTGTTTTTCATCTACGTGGCGCTGGCCTACGCCGGCTGGCAGGTGATCACCGCGCGCCGCCCGTGGGCCGAGTTCGTGCTCGGCGCAGGCGTCATGCTCGGCGTCGGCGGGGGGCTGGCGGCGGTCCAACTCTTGCCCGGCCTGGAATACCTGGCGCTCACCAGCCGGGGCGCACTGACGTTCGAGGCGCGCGGCAACGGCTTCCCGGCGCAGGATTTCCTGCAAATGCTGTTTCCGGGCGTTTTCAGCCTGTGGTCGCCGCTGTACGTGGGCGTGATGGGCTTGCTGCTGGCGGTGTATGGCGCGGCGCGCGGCGGACGCCCGGCGCGCTTCTGGCTGATCGTGGCGGGCGTCGCGGCGCTGATCAGCCTGGGCAGCGGCACGGTGCTCTACGACGCGCTGTACAACCTCGCGCCGGGCTTCACCCTGTTTCGTGGGCAGGAGCGCGCCGCCTACGTCTTCACCGTCGCGCTGGCGGCGCTGGCCGGGCTGGGCGCAGCCGGGTTGCTGGGCGACGCGGCGCGGCGGATGGTCTGGCGGCGCTTCGGCGGCGTCGTGGCGGGCGCGCTGGTCATCGTGGCGGCGGTGGTCGGGATGACGTTTGTGCTGTGGCTGGCGCAAAACGCGCCGGGCGAGTTGTTCCGCAAGGTGGCCACGGCGCTGCTGATGACCGGGCTGGCGGCGGGCGCGATCGGGCTGGCGCGGCGCATGAGCGGCGAATCGCCGGCTGTCGTGCCAAGACCAGGAAAGAACAACCCCCTAACCCTGCCCTTCCCCCCGTACAGAGGGGAAGGGGATACCGGCTCTCGAAGCCCATCCCTCTTTATGGGGGACGGGCTGGGGGTGGGGGAAACGACCGTGAATCCTCACCACGTTGATGTGCTAGTGCCCGCCGCGCTGCTCGTCGGCGCGCTCGTCTTCGACCTGTTCAGCGTTGGGCGGACCAGCCCGAACCTGGAGAGCGTCCCGGCCTGGGAACGCCTGCCCGAATCGGCCATCGTGCAGGCCTTGCGCGCCGACACAGACGGCGTTTACCGCGTGGATGGCTTTCGCGGCGTGCGGGAGAACTACGGCGCGCTGTACGGCATCATGGACATTCGCGGCATCAGTCCGCTGCGGCTGGAGCGGGTCGAGGCGCTGCTGAATCTTCCAAACCGGGCGCGTATGTGGGACGCCTTCGCCGTGCGCTACGTGCCCACCGAGGACCGCGAATTGCCCACGCCGAGCACGGTGGTGAAGCGCGAACGCGAGGTGCGCCTGCACCGGCTCGATGCGCCGCGCCCGTTCGCCCGGCTGGTGTATAACGCCTGGATCGAGCCGGACGCCGCCGCCGCGCGCGGCATCCTGGGCGAGCCGGCCTTCCCTGCCGAGACGACGGTGATCCTGGAGCGCGCGCCGGACGTGGCGCTGCCCAACGCGCCGCGACCCGGCTCGGCCAGCGTGACCGCCTTCGCCCCGGAATCGATCACCGTGGACGTGGACACCAGCGCGCCGGGCATCCTGGAATTGGCGCTGGTGCACTATCCGGGCTGGCGGGCGACAGTGGACGGCGCGCCGGTCGCCATCCACCGTGCGGACACCGCTTTCTCTGCGGTCGGCGTCGAGGCGGGCCGGCACACGGTACAATTCGACTTTGCGCCGGATACGTACCGGGCGGGCGCGCTGCTCTCGCTCGTGGCTCTCATCGGTTGCGGGGTGCTGTTTGCGATATTCACGCTCCGGGTTCGGCATGAACGGGCAACTGCTCAGGCTGGCTAATCCACGCCCGGCGGCGGTGTGGGCCGGGCTGCTCATCGGGGCCGGCAGCGGGCTGCTGGCGCTGGCGACGGTGCTGGCCGGGCCGGTCATTGGCTTTGGCCTGCTGATCGGGATCGGCGCGGGGCTGTTCGTGCTCACCAACCTGATGGCCGGGCTGGCGCTGATGCTGGCCGCCGTGGCGCTCGTGCCGTTCGCCACGCTGCCGGTGCGCGTGGCGCTGACGCCGACGTTCATCGATCTGGCGCTGATCGGATTCCTGCTGGTGTACGTCTTCCAGTGGATGACGGGCCGCCGCCGCGATTTCCGCTTCGTGCCCGCCGGGGCGCTGATCCTGGTCTTCGCCGGGTTCATGCTGTTCAGCTTCGTGGCCGGGCTGGGCAATGCGCCGCCTACGACGAGCACCCTGCGCAAATTCGTGGAGATGACGCTCAGCGTGCTGCTGCCGCTCGTGCTGGTGGATGTGGCGCGCGACGAGCGGACCCTGCGGCGGCTGGCGCTGGCCATCATCGTCTTCGGCGCGATGCAGGCCGTGATCGGGCTGGCCCTGTATGCCCTGAACGACGTGACCGCCGAGCGTTTATTGAACGCGCTGGGCCGTTTCGGTTATCCGCAGGGCGGCGTGATCCGCTACATCGAAGACAACCCGGAGCTTGGCGAGCGGGCCATCGGGACGTGGGTCGATCCGAATGCGTACGGCGGCTTCCTGATGATGGTCGCGGCGCTGGCGGGCGTGCAGGTGTTGGCGGACAGGCCGGTCACCGGGCGGCGCTGGCTGGCGGTGGTCCTGTTCGTGCCGCTGGCCGGGGCGGTGCTGCTCAGCCAGTCGCGCGGGGCGTGGGTCGGGCTGGCGGTGGCGGTGGCATTTGTGGCGCTGCTGCGCTATCGCTGGTTACTCATCGCCGGGGCGTTGGCGGCGGTCCTGCTCGTTTCGCTGCCGTTCATGCAGAGCGCCGTGGAGCGGCTGGCCGAAGGGCTGAGCGGGCAGGACCTGGCCACGCAGATGCGCTTTGGCGAGTACAAGGACGCCCTGACGCTGATCGGGCGCTATCCGCTCATCGGCGTGGGCTTCACCGGCACGCCCGACCGCGACATTTACCTGGGCGTATCGAGCACGTACCTCAAGCTGGCGAATAGCATGGGTCTGACCGGGCTGGCGCTCTTCGTCCTGATCATGGCCGAGACGTTCCGCTATGGCCTGGCGCGTTGGCGCAGTCTGACGGCGCAGCCCGGGCTGCTGCCCGTGTGGCTGGGCCTCGGCGCGGCGCTGAGCGGCGTGCTGGTCAACGGCGTGGTCGATCACTATTACTTCAACCTGGAATTTCACGGCGCGGGCACGATGCTGTGGGTCGTCGTCGGGCTGGCGCTGGCGGCGGCAAAGGCGGCTTCCGCGCCTGCCGGTTCCCCGCAGAGCAACTAGAGCGTGTGATGCACTTCGCACGGCGGACATGGCCCAGACAGGCGAAGCCAACACGTTTACCTCACCCCCGGCCCCTCTCCATGCCTGCCACCCCAGACCACCCATTGAACGCAAGCGTTCAATGGGAACCCGGTCGGGGACCCCGGCAGGCCTAGAGAGGGGAGCCGCTTATCCTGCCTGCGCCGTTCCCCCTCTCTACGCGGTACTCCGCGTGGAGAGGGGGTCAGGGGGTGAGGCGTAGAGTTCATAACAGCCTCTAGCGATCTTCAGCGAATCGTCTCGACGGCCCAGTGATCGCCCATGGCGCGGCGACCGGCGGCCAGCCCGTCGCCCTCGGAGACGTGGCGAATCAGGTCGGGGCGCTCCAGGGCGGACGGGTTCAGACTCACGCCCAGGCCCGGCCCTTCCGGCAGGCTGAGGTGGCCATCCTGCACCGCCACGCGCAGATCGCCCAGGACCGGGAAATAGGTCTTGTAGAAGGCGCGCACCGATTCCACGAAGTACAGGTTGGGGATGTGCGCGGCGAGGTGCAGGCAGGCGGCGTGGCAGATGGGGCCGGCCACGTTGTGCAGGACGAGCGGCAGGCCGAACGCTTCGGCCATGCTGGCGATCTTGCGCGTCTCGGCAATGCCGCCATTCCACACCGGATCGGTCATCAGGATCGGCGCGACGTGCTTCTCCATCCACTCGCGGAGCTGCCAGCGCGTCATGAGCAACTCGGAGCCGATGATCGGGATGGTGGTGCGCTGCCCGACGAGCTTGATCTCGTCGGCGTACACGGCGGGCAGCACATCTTCGAGGAACAGGATATTGTACGGCTCCAGGGCGCGGGCGATGCGCTCGATGCTGACGCGATTCCAGCGGAAATGGCACTCGATGCCGATGGCCATCCGGTCGCCCACGGCGTCGCGAATCTGGCGCACCGGGCGCAAGCCTTCTTCGACTTCTGCCGGGCTGATGTACTGCCCGAAGCTGGCCTCGCTGAAGCGGTCGAAGGGCCAGATCTTCAGGGCGGCGATGCCGTCGTCGAGCAGCGAGTGGGCGAGCGCGCCGGCGTCGTCGTGCCACGCCGCGTAATCGGGCACGGCGGGCGTCCCGATGCACGTGTTGTAGGTCGGGATGCGCGTCCGGGTGCGGCCACCGAGCAGGCGATAGAGCGGCGCGCCGTATTTTTTGCCGAGTAGGTCCCAGAGCGCCACTTCGAGCGCGGAGAGCGCCCGCAACTCCGCGCCGGCGTAGCCGTGGTACATGATGTTGTCCATGACGAAGCGCCACAGCCCCTCGATGTCGAGCGGGTCCTGTCCGAGGGTGAGCGGCGCGACCGTGCCGTGCAGCGCGCCCTTTGCGCCGGGGATTTTGTCGACCGTCTCGCCCAGCCCGATCAGGCCGTCGTCGGTGTGAACGCGCACGACCATCAGGCGTGGGTACTCTGCCCATTGCAGGCTTTCAATGGCCGTGATCTTCATGGAGTCTTCTCTTTTCGGCGGCGCAGCAAGACGCGATCCGCGATGCACCGTGGATTGTCGCCATTGGGCGTGGCGGTGTCAAGGGGAGCCTCACCGCGCGACTCAGCCGCTCGACAGGACGTCATCATACAGGTACGCTTTGCGCCATGCCGTCGGCGTCACGCCCGTGAAGCGGCGGAACACCTTCGAAAATTCCTGGGGCGAATTGAAGCCCGCCTGTGTCGCCACATCGGCCACACTCTGCTCCGCGTGCATCAACATGCACTTGCTGGCCTGAAGGCGCAGGGCGAGCAGGTATTGTTTGGGGCTGGTCCCCGTCACGCGGCGGAAGAGCACCCGGAAGTGCGCCTCGGAGAGCGCGAACTGGCTGGCCACGTCGCGAATCAGGATCGACTCCGAAGCGTTGCGGTGAATCCAGCTTACCGCGTCCTCGATCATCTGGCGCTGAAGCGGCGTCAGCGGGGCCATGCCCTGGCGCTCTTCGGATCGCAGCAACAGCACCATCATCTGGGATAGCAGCGCCTCGCATTGCAGCGCGGTGTAGGGCAGCCGCCCGGCGATCTCACGCTGGAGCTTGTAACACAGGTCGGTGAACAGGCCACGATCTAGCTCGTTGAGCAGATAAACCCCGATCGGATCGGCGTTCACCAGCCGCCGCAGCAGATCGTCCTGAATCTCGGGGAACTGGATGACGATGAACTCCACGCCCTGGATGGAGAAGAAACCGTGCGGCAGGCCGCTGGGGATGAAAAAGACCTGGTTGGCGATGAGCTGCCGCCGCCCGCTCTCCAGAAGGATGTCACACTCCCCACCGCGCACCAGGGCGATTTCGTACTGGACATGGGAATGGGGGCGCATCGTCCAGCCGCGCGAAAAAGGTGGCTCGGTGATGACGGTGTAGTTCTTGCGCGTGCTCTTGTCGACCGCAGCAAACAGATTGGAAGCGAGCATTGCATTGGTCCTCTGCAGGTCCGGATGAGACGGTGGTAAGGGGCGGGCCATCATCGGTTTGTGACAGTGTTCACAAGCGGATGTCGTCGTAACAAGCATACCACTTTTCCCCGCCGCCGCCACGCAAATGGCGCATGCCCGTTCGGGTTCGTCGCCGCGCTCGCCGGCATGGATCGCCCCGCGACTGCATCGTTTTCCACAAAAACAACCTTGAAAAGCCGTTGAAAGCAGGGGCGGAAAGTCTTTATGCTGATGAGCACATTGTCGACACAAGTGCGCCGATTAAAAAGGCTTGCATATGCAATTTGGCGCGAACACCTTCATCTGGACATCCCCGTTTTCCACCGACGACCTCGGCCTTCTGCCCAGGATCAAAGCCTTCGGGTTCGATCTCATCGAGATCGCCTGCGAAGACCCCGGCCTCATTCATCTCCCCACGCTGAAAGCGGCGCTGAACGACGCCGGACTGGGCGTCATCGTGTGCGGCGCATTCGGCCCGGACCGCGACCTGAGCAGCGCCGACCCGGCAGTGCGCGAGCGCGCGGCGGCCTATACCCGCTGGCTGATCGATGCGGCGTCTGCGCTCGGTTCGCCCGTGATCAGCGGCCCGGCGTATGGCGCGGTGGGCAAAACGCCCGCCCCATCGGACGCGGCGCGCCGCGACGAGCGCAGCCGCAGCGCCGAGGCGCTCCGCCCGCTGGCCGCCTATGCCGGCGAGCGTGGCGTGCGTTTTGCCCTTGAGCCGCTCAACCGCTTTGAAACCGACCTGATCAACACCGCAGAACAAGCGCTGGACTACGCGCGTGAGGTCGGTGCGCCGAACGTCGGGCTGCACCTGGACACCTTCCACATGCACCTTGAAGAAAAGAGCGTGGAAGGCGCGGTGCGGCTGGCCGGGGAGCGGCTTTTCCACGTACACGCCTGCGAAAATGACCGGGGCGCGCCGGGCAGCGGGCAGGTGCGCTGGAACGAACTGGCGTCCGGTCTGAGGAAGGTGAATTACCAGGGCGCAGTGGTCATCGAGTCGTTCACGCCGCTGGTGACGAGCATCGCCCGCGCGGTGTGCATCTGGCGGCGGATCGCGCCCGATCAGGACTCCATCGCCCGCGATGGGCTGGCATTCCTGCGCAAACTGTTCGATCCGGGCGCGGGCCGTCTGGACGCGCCGCTGGATAGCAGCTGGTCCGTCTCGCGCAGCACGTTGCCCGGATAGGCGCGAACAATTCACTTACGGCATGAGCACACGAAAGGGAAAAATCCCATGAAGGTCGGCATCGATAGCTACTGCTTCCACCGCTTCTTTGGCGAGGTCTATCCTGGCCAGCCGCAGCCTTCCCAATCGATGAGCATGGAAGATTTCCTGGCGTTCGCCAAAGAGCTAAATGTCGATGGCGTCTCGCTCGAGTCGTGTTTCTTCCCCAGCATGGATGCGGGCTGGCTGGACACTCTCCGGGGCCAGCTCGACGCCTACGGCTTTGACCGTGTATACGCCTGGGGCCACCCGGATGGCCTGGAAGCGGGCAAGAACCGCAACGCCTTCGAGGACATGGTGCGCCAGATACCCAACGCCCAACGCATCGGCGCGGATGTGATGCGCGTGGTGGGCAGCAGCCTGATGTTCCGCCACGAGCCGCACCAACCGCAGCTTGATATCCTGGCCCGCTGGTTCCGAGAGGCGATGAAGGTCGCGGACGACCACGGCGTCAAGCTGGCCGTCGAGAACCACATCGACTACACCGCCGACGAGTGCGTGTGGCTGATCGAGGCGGTCGGCTCGCCCAATTTCGGCCTGAACTTCGACACCGGCAACTTTGTGCGCCTGCTCGATGACCCGATCCAGGGCATGAAGAAGCTGGCCAAGTACACGTTCGCCACGCACATCAAAGACCTGAAGGTGCGCAAGGGCGTGCCCGTCACGGAGTGGTATTTCTTCTCCAGCACGCCGGTCGGGGATGGCATCGTCGACAACCTGCAACTTGCGCAATACCTGAAAGACGCCGGTTACAAGGGCTTCCTCGCGGTCGAGACGGACCATTTGCACCCGGACTACAACTACGACGAACACGCGGCCGTGCGCACGAGCATCGAGACGCTGCGGCGCATCGGCAGCCAGCTTCAGTAAGCGCGCCGGGTGAGGGAATGGG
>JADZBY010000210.1 GCA_020851855.1 Anaerolineae bacterium | reverse complement strand
TTACTGATTTCGATGCATTCGATGCGCACGTGCAACGCTTCTCGTACCACAACCAAGCTGCTCGCAATGGCGCTGCTCGTCGTGTGGCTGGTTAGCGGCGCGCTTGCGCCAACGCCGAGCGCCGCCCAGGACGGGCAGTTTGCGCCAGGCGGTTACCGGCTGACCTATCTTGCGCCGGATGCGCGCGGTGTGTTGGTCCTGTACGCCATAAACCCCGACGCGCCGCAGAGCGCCGAGCCGGTCTACGCCATCGCCCAGCCGCCCGGCTCCGGCGCGCCGTTCGCCAGCGCCGCCAGCCCGGATGGCCGCTGGGCGTATGCCGTCTTCCAGCGGCAGCGTACGCCCTATGCCGACCTGATCGTGGTCGAGGCGGCGACGGGCCGTATCGCGCGCTGGGTGGCGCTGGGCATCGTGGCGCGGGCGAACATCCTTGCCGCGCCGCCGCACGTGCGCTGGTCGCCAGACTCGCGCTGGCTGGCCTACACCAGCTACACGCCGAACTGGTTCATGGGCTACAACTCGGACGTGTACGCGCTGGACATGGCCGCGCCGGACACCGCGCCGCCGCTCCGCCTGAGCATGGATAACGCCCGGCAGGCGCAGTTCGGCTGGTCCGCCGACAGCGCCCAACTGGCCGTGACCGCCTGGGACTGCTCCGCGACGGACTGCACGCTGAGCATGGACCTGTATAGGCTGCCCGCTGGCGAAAGGACCGCCCACCGCCCGCTGGCGCACCGGCTGGTCGGCATCCAGTGGATGGACTCGATCTGCCAGGTGCAGTGGTCGCCGGATGGGCAGTACGTGAGCTACGTGGAGCACTGCGAGCGCCCGCCGCAGAGCTTCCGCGAAATCGGCGTGCTGGACGTGCAGAGCGGCCAAGCGCGGCGGCTGACGGCATCGAACGTGAAGCTGTTGCAGGGCGAGCGGCTGGTAGCGTCCTTCGTCGAGCACACCATCGCCTGGGCGGATGCGCACGTGCTGCTGGCCGGGACCGCGCTCAACCACTTTGCCGAAGACCCGGACGTTGGCCCGCGCATCGTCAGCCTGAACCAGACGGCGGCCTATACGCTGCCCGGCGATACGGCGACGGCGCTCAACACCAACGTGGTGCAGGAATGGGCCGCCGCGCCGGAGCCGGACCGCTTCGCCTTTCGCCTGCGGGAAGTCACGCCGGACGGCAGTCCGCTGGCCGAATCGGTCCAGATCGCGGACTTTCGCGATGGGCAATTGCAGGTCGCGGCGACCGGCCCGGCGGGCTGTGACTGGCTGCTCTGGTCGCCGGATGGGGAGTGGGTCGCCTATCGCGACCTGGGCCAGTATTGCTGGGATCAGGCGCAGATCAGCCTGCTCAACGCGCGCGATGGCCGCCTGGAGCGCCATTCGCTGCTGCAAACATCGGTCGAGCGCGTCTCGTGGGTGGGCTGGCTGTGGTTCGATGGGCGGTGAAGTTCGGCCATCTCGCGAGTAGGGGCGGCTCGTGAGCCGCCCGCCTATCTCCGTGGCCACTACAAGCGTGGTACACATCCGATAGGGAGCGCAAATGGGCGCGTCGCGACGCGCCCCTACCGGGAATATCGTGCAGGTTGCCCCTTGACGCCGAGGGGCGTCAGGGTACACTACGCCGCCGCCGCAACCTGTCATTTTACGGGGCGGCTCCCGTCATTTCCGCAAATTTCAGAGGACTATCGATGGCCACTTCCAACGGAGCCGCATCGTGGACTGCGCAGTATGAGCGCGGCGTGCCCGCCAGCCTCGCCCCATACCCACGCCAGACGTTACAAACCTTCCTTACCGAGACGGCGCGCCGGTTTCCCGATGCGCCCGCCGTGCTGTCATCCGCCCATCTGCCCGTGCTCGGACGCTTGAAGGCAGAGCTGACATACCGCCAGCTTGAGGACGCAAGCGACGCGCTGGCCGTGGCCCTGGTCGACATGGGCGTGAAGAAGGGCGACCGCGTGGCGCTGATCCTGCCCAACTGCGCCCAGTTCGTGATCGCCTTCCACGCCGTCCTGAAGGTGGGCGCTATCGTGTGCGCGCTCAACCCGACCTTCCCGGCGGCGAAACTGCGCGATCTGCTGCAAGACTGCGGCGCGACGACGGCCATCACGCTCAGCCTGTTCTACGAGACGGTGAAGAAGGTGCAGGCGGAGACGGCCATCCGCAACGTGATCGTCACCAACATCAAAGAATACCTGCCCGGCCCGGCGGCGTTCCTGTTCACGCTGGCCAAAGAGCGCAAGGACGGCCACCGCATCGAGAAGCGGCCCGAGGACGCGGATTTCCAGGAGTTGCTGCGGCGCTTTGCGGGCCGCCGCCCGTCCGTTGAGGTCGGGCCGGACGACGTGGCGCTGTTCCAGTACACGGGCGGGACTACAGGCGTGCCCAAAGCGGCGGTGGTGACGCACCAGGCGTTGGTGTGCAATACGCTGCAAAACCGGGCCTGGATTCAGAGCGCGGTGGAGATGGGCAAAGAGACATTCCTGTGCGCCATCCCGCTCTTTCACGTGTACGGCATGATCGCCGTGATGAGCCTGGGCCTCAGCCTGGGCGCGCGGCTGGTCATGGTCGTCAACCCACGCGATGTGCACGAGGTGGTCGAGGTCATCGACCGCTACCAGGTCAGCATGTTCGTGGGCGTGCCGGCCATGTGCAACGCCATCATCAGCTACATGGAGAAACATGCGGGCCAGTACAGCCTGCGCTCGGTCAAGGCGGGCTTCTCCGGCTCCGCGCCGCTGGTGGCCGAGACGCAGACGAAGTTCGAGGCGCTGACGAGCGGCCCGCTCGTCGAAGGGTATGGGCTGAGCGAATCGCCGACCGTGGTGTGTGGCAATCCGCTGCGCGGCAACCGCCCCACGGGCAGCATCGGCGTGCCATACCCGGATGTGGCGGTGCGCGTGGTCAGCCTGGAAGACGAAGTGAGCGACGTGGCGCTTGGCGAGCGCGGCGAGCTGATCATCCACGCGCCGAGTATGATGCTGGGCTATCACAACATGCCCGGCGAGACGGACATCGCGCTGCGCACCGGGCCGGATGGCCGCAAGTGGCTGTACACCGGCGATATCGTCACGCTTGACGAGCACGGTTACCTGTACATCGTGGACCGCAAGAAGGATATGGCGCTCATCGGCGGCTTCAACGTGTACCCGACGACCGTCGAGAAGGTCTTCACCGAGCACCCGGCCATCCAGGAGATCGGCATCGCCGCCATCCCACACCCGGACGCGGCGAAAGCCGGACAGCAAATGTTGAAGGCGTGGGTGGTGCTGCGCGAGCGGGTCACGGTGACGGCGCAGGAGTTGATCGCGTTTGCCAGCGAGAAACTGGCGCGTTACGAGTTGCCCAGCCAGATTCAATTCGTGGAAGCGCTGCCCAAGACGCTGGTCGGCAAGGTCTTGCGCCGCGAGTTGGTGCAGATGGAGCTGGAAGCGCGCGAGCGGTCCGCATCGCACACGTAAGGGTGAGGGTCTGCGCCCGGCGCTAAAGCGACCGGGCTGAGCCTGCAAAGCCCTGCCGAGCTGGCATACGCTTCCAGCCCGCAGGGCTTCGTAGTTTCAGCCTGGACCACACGGATTTTTGGTTATTTACGTGGGTCATTGGGCGCGCCCGGCGCTAAAGCGACCGGGCTGAGCCTACAAAGCCCTGCGGGCTGGCATACGCTTCCAGCCCGCAGGGCTTCGTAGGCTCAGCCTGGACCTTCAGGTCCGGGCGGCGCGATCTGTGCCTATTTGTGAGAGTATTGGCCCCGCTCGACAAGCGAAACCGCTTCGGGTGAGGGCCGCTCCGCCCCGGCGATGCGCCCCTGCATCGACCAGGGGCCGGTCCACGTGATCTCCACGTCCACGAGCCGCCCCCGGTAATCGGCGTCGCCCGCCGCCTTCACATCGAAGAAGACGAGCTTGTTCTGCGGCGTACGCCCGCGCCACTTGCCGCCCTGCTGATCCTCGACCAGCACCTCGACGGTGCGGCCCAGGAATCGCCCGTTGATCTCGGCGCTGATTTGCGCTTGCTGATCGTCGAGCGCTTTGCGGCGGCGCTCTTTTTCCACTTCCGGCACGTCGTCTTCCATGCTGCGCGCGCTGACCGTCTGCGGGCGCGGGCTGTACTTGGCGATGTGCACCTTGTCCAGCTTCAAGTCGCCCAGAAGGCGGTACGTTTCCTCAAACTGCGCGTCTGTTTCGCCGGGGAAGCCGACGATCACATCGGTGTTGATGGCCACACCCGGGATGCGCGCCCGGATGCGCTCCACCAGCGCGCGGTAATCGGCCTGGGTGTAGCCGCGCTTCATGCGGCGCAGCACCTCGTCGTCGCCCGCCTGCACCGGCGCCTCGATGTGCGGCATGACCGAAGGCAGCGCTGCCACCGTGTCGAGCAGTTCATCCGTCATCCAGTTGGGGTGGCTGGTCAGGAACCGGAAACGCTTCAGACCTTCCGCCGTGCCCGCCTCGTGCAAAATGCGCAGCAAGCCGGCCAGATTCGGCCCGTCGGGGATGTCCTTGCCGTAACGGTCCACGATCTGGCCGAGCAGCGTCACTTCACGCACGCCCTGCCGGGCAAGGCTGCGCACTTCGGCCACGATCTCGCCCACGCTGCGGCTGCGCTCTACGCCGCGCCGGAAGGGAATGATGCAGAATGAGCAGGCGTGCGAGCAGCCGTACACAACCGGCACATGCGCCGCCACAAGGTTGCCGCGCTCGTGGGCGGGCAAAACCAGCTCGTCCTGCACGGCGTCCTGGTACTGGCGCGCCGCCGCGTCCAGGGTGCGCACGTCGCCCTCAAGGCCACGGTCGCGCAGGAACTCGACCATCGGAGCCGGGTCAGACGGGGCCATGAACACATCCACGAACGGGAAGCGCTTGCGTAGCGGCAGCGAATCGCGCACGCCGACCATGCAGCCCATCAGGCCGATAACCTTTTCGGGGTGTTTGCGCTTCAACTGGCCCATGCTGTGCAGCCGGTTGACGCCTTTATCTTCCGCGCCCTGCCGCACCACACATGTGTTCACCACCAGCACGTCGGCCCGGCGCGCATCGTCGGCGGCGTGCAGGCCCATCTTTTCAAGTTCGCTCGCCAGCCGCTGCGAGTCGGCCACGTTCATCTGGCAGCCCAGCGTCACAATGTGATAGCTGCTGTGATGACTGTCACGCTGGCCGGGCTGGTCAAGGGTTGTTCGTTCAGGAGAATTGCTGCTCACCGGCTTCGGCTCTCCACGCGCTCTTACAATCCGGACTTCGGTAGGATTCCGTGATATTCGGTCCTGCGCGCCCATTATACAATAGGCAAGGGCCGGATGTCGCGCCTATGTTCCATGTTTTATGGCACGGCGCGGCAATTATCAGGCGGGTATCTGGCAAAATCAGCGTCAGGAGCAAGGCCATGACAGCTTCGACTTCACCCCGGCGCGCGCTGGCCATCGGCGCGTCCGATTCCAGCGGCGCGGCGGGCATCCAGGCCGACCTGAAGACCTTCGAGGCGCGGCAGGTGTACGGCCTGTGCGCCCTGACGGCCCTCACCGCGCAAGATTCGGCCCGCATTCATGGCCTTCAGGTGCTCGAAGCGGGCTTTGTGGCGGCGCAAGTTCGCGTTGTGCTGGCCGACGCCGGGGCGCACGCCATCAAGACCGGCATGTTGTTGCGCCGCGAGATCATCGACGCCGTCGCCCTCAATCTGGCCAGCACAGACGCGCCGCTGATCATTGACCCGGTCCTCGTGGACGGGCGTGGGCGCGCCCTGGTCGACGAAGCGGGCATCGCTGCCTACCGTGAGCGGCTCTTCCCGCGCGCGCTGATCATCACGCCCAACCTGCACGAAGCCGAGTTGCTCACCGGCCAGCCCGTCGCGACGGTGCGGGCCATGCGTGGGGCGGCGCGGGCGCTCTTTGACCTCGGCCCGCGTTACGTGCTGGTCAAGGGTGGGCATCTGGCCGGGGGCGACATGGTCGATGTGCTCTTTGACGGGCGCGATCTGATCGAGATGCCCATCGAGCGGCTGCCCAGCGCCAATGCGCGCGGCGCAGGCTGTACCTTTGCCGCGTGCATCACGGCGGAAGTGGCGCGCGGGCGGGACGTCGCCGACGCCGTGCGGGTTGCCCAGCGCTATCTGGCGGCGACTTTGCGCGGCGCGCTGGATTGGCGCATCGGCGAGGGGCGCGGGGCGCTGTTTCACGCCGTGGGCCGCCCGCCGCTGTTTGACGAAGGTTAACCGGACTCGTTCTTCCTGGGATCAGGCTTCCGCATTGGGGCATCATTGGCGCGCACTAACCTTCTTCCAACCGTTGAACAACCGTTCCAGCCCCTAGTTGGGCCTTGCGCCGAGATACTCCCATATATGGGGGTATCTCGGCGCGCCCGTATATCACTCCAACGCCCGCGCGCCGCACCAGCATTGAGATTCCTTAATCGTTAGAAGTCCCTACCCATCACGTTGTTGACCGCCCATTGGGTTATCGGTAGAATGGAAGTATCAACGTGCGCCGAGGCGATGCGCCAACCAGCATCGCCCGCCGGGATCGAGACAAACGGTCCGCGCACGCCCAACCAACTCGCACATTCTGGCGCTTACGCCACCCTAACCTGATTGGTACGCTCGACAATCCCAGGACGACGGTCACTGCGGACGGCTGCGCACACCTGCACGCCGGACCGGATCACTGCGCCGTTTACCGTCGCCTTGAGAGGACACGACGATGAACGCCAAAGACGCCTGGTTAGCCACACTGGGCCAGCTTCAAGTCCAACTGAACCGCGCGACGTACGACACCTGGTTACGCCGCGCGGAATTGTTGAGCTATGAAGATGGGCGCTTCGTCGTCACCGTGCCGAACGCCTACGCCCGCGACTGGATCGAGCGCCACCTGCTCGCCTCGATGACCGAAACGCTCACCCGCATCTTTCGACGCCCGTCGGAGCTTCAGCTTGTCGTCTGGGACCCGGTTGAGCCGGGCGACGATGCGGGCGGGCCGCTCGTGGCGCTGGCCGGCGGCGCGCCCGCCCCGGAGCCGGCCCGCTCGGAGTACCCGCTGCACCCGGACTACACCTTCGACACCTTCGTCGCGGGCGAATCGAACCGCTACGCCTATCTGCTCAGCCGGGCCGTGGCCGAAGGGCCGGTTGGCCGCTACAGCCCGGTCCTCTTGCACGGCAGCATGGGCGTGGGCAAGACGCACCTGCTCCAGGCCATCGCCCACGCGCTCTTGATTCGCGGCCTGCACGTGCTGTACTTGACCGCCGAAGATTTCACCACGGAATTGGTGGCCGCCATCCGCGACAAGCAGGGTGCGGCCTTTCGCGAGCGCTTCCGCCGCGCCGACGCCGTGCTGATTGACGATCTGCAATTCGTGGAAGGCAAAGACAGCACCCAGGCCGAACTGGTCGCGCTGTGGGATGCGATGCGCCACCGCCAGCGCGCCATGCTCTTCGCCTCAACGCGCCTGCCCTGCGACATGGCGCGGCTGAGCCAGGATGCGCGCAGCCGCTTCCAGGCCGGGCCGATTGCCTCTATCGATCTGCCCGACCACCCGCTGCGCATCGCCATCCTGGACGACAAGGCGCTGCGGCGGCGGCTGGCGTTGCCGCCGGATGTGTGCGACCTGCTGGCGGCGCGCATCACGGGCGGCGTGCGCGATCTTGAGGCAGCGGTCGAGCAGATTCATACGAACGTCTCGTTGACCGGGCAGGCCATCCACGCCGCCGCCGAGCACGTCCTGCGCACGCTTGGCGCACCGGCGCGCGCCAGCGCCGTCACGCTGGATGGGCTGTTGGACGCCGTCGCCGCATTCTACGGGCTGAACGTGGATGACCTGGTGGGGCGAAAACGCGCCAAAGCCATCGTGCGGGCGCGGCAGGTGGCCATGTATCTCGCCCGCGAGTGCACCGATGCGTCGCTGCCGCTAATTGGGCAGGCGCTCGGCGGGCGGGATCACAGCACCGTATTGCACGGCTGCGTGCGGATCGCGGAGATGCTGGCCGGGGAGCCAGGCTTCAAGGACGAGTTGGACTCGCTGCGGACCCGCCTGGGCGGACCGGCAAGCACACCGGTTCCCGTGGCTGTAACCCTCGCGCCGCTTGCCATCTCGACGAATGCATACCGCTCTTGAAAGGTAGATGTGGGTCGGGCGGCGCGCGAGCCGCCCCTACAGGTCGCGTGCTGTAGGGGCGCGTCGCGACGCGCCCGTGCAACGCCTTGGATTCTCGCCGCCTCGATGACGGTTCACGGATCGGGGAGATGGCTTTCTACCGCTCTTCCGTGTACACCGGCACGCCAACCATACTGCCGACCAGCAGGCCGGCGCGGTGTGCGGGACTGTCCACTTCGCTCAGGCTCAGCGGGCGCGCCGTCTTGAACGACTCCTCAGCCCGCACGACGCCCTCGACTTCGGGCACGTAACACAGCTCGATGAAGCCCCGGCGCGGCGAGAAGGCATGAATCCAGGCCTCAGCGATGAAATGGTAGCGGCCACCCACGCCCGATTCGCCGGCGGGCGGCTGGCGGCGCGCGATGGCGTGGCTGACCAGCACATACTGCACGCCTTCGAACGGCGACTGTGTCCGCACGCGCGCGCCGGATGCGGTCGTGATGCGGATGATTTGCGCCCTCTCGTCGATGACCACACGCGGGCCGCGTGACCGGGCGCGAAACTGCCAGATCGCGGCGATGAGCATCGCCACGGCAATGGCCAGCCCCAGCAGCGGCAGCCACAACGGCTGCACGGGCGCATAGCGGCTGATCAGCGCGCCGATGGCCAGCACGCCAAACGTCGGCGCGAGCGCCAGATAGAACAGGCCGCGCCACAATACGCCCCGATTCCACGCCCGCGAGCGCGTGATGAGCAGGCCGAGCGCGTCTTCCTGCACGATCCAGTCGCCCAGGTCAATCGGCAGGCCGATGCGGACCGGCTCCGGCAGGGGGAGCGCCGCCTGTGCTGCCGGTGCTGCCGGGGCGGCGCGTTCCGCCTGCGCTGCGGCAGCTTCCGGCGCGGGCGTCGGCTCCGGGCGCGGCACGAGCCGGAAGGGCCGCCCGATCACATCGGCCAGCGCCATGCCCGCCTGACGCGCCGCCTCGCCCTCGGATTCGCCCCAACGCGCCAGCGCACACCAGCGCCCGCCGCGCGCCATGGCCAATTCTGGCTGCAAGAGCAAGCCCAGATGCCAGCCCATGTCTTCGGCGGCAAAACCGACCACGATCATGGCCACGCTCTCGGCCTCAAGCGCACTTTTGACCGGGAGCCGCCGGGCTTCGGCAAAGGGGGGCGCAAATTCGAGTGCGCTGGGCCGTGCGCTGACCAGAGGCCGCGCGCTCTGGCTGTTGCTGCTTTGCAAAACCCAGGCGCGGTCGTCAAAACGGATGATCAGGTCGGCGGCGGCTATCTCTGGCATTGGCCCCATCTCTTCACGGCGCTGTGCATCGGTCAGTTTACCGCAATCGCCAAAAGCTGGCACTCGATCC
>JADZBY010000209.1 GCA_020851855.1 Anaerolineae bacterium | reverse complement strand
GCGTGCACCAGCGGGTTCACCGAATACGTCACGCCGTCCGCGACCTCGACGGGCGGGCGTCCCCGGTTCAATTCGGCAAAAAAGGCATCTGTGCCGGCAAAGAGCGGCGCGCCGAACGCAGCCAGGTGCTCGCGCGTCCGACTCAGCCAGCGCGCCGTGGTGGATTTCTCGCCGTCGCGGAAGACCAGCCAGCGCGCGATACGCGGCGCAAGCGCCTCGGCCAGTGTGCGCACGGCGGCGAGATCCGCCTCGGCGTTATCGGTCAGGTGCAAGGCGATTTCCAGACCGACATCGAGCGCCTTCGCCTCGGCGGCGCTCTGGCGGAACCGGTCCGCCCAATCCGGCGCTTTGAAACGGACGTCAGCGCGCAGGTGCGACAGATTCAGCGCCCGCAACCGTTCGATGTCGCGCTCATTCAGCGGCGCGCCGTGGCTGGCGACGCCCAGGCCGAGGCCAGGCAGCGCCGCCGCTTGCTGCTTGACCTCAAAGCGCACGCCCTGCGGCGGCATGTCGATGCGCAGCGCCGGGGCAACGATGCGCAGCATGATGGCCTGCTGGATTTTTGTCCCGGCCTCGACGGTCACGGGAAAGGGCAGGCCGAGCGGCGTGCAGTACGTCTTATACGAGGCGTCCGTCCAGTTGCGCTGGTCTTCCATCTCGAACACGTCGCCTTCCATGCGCACCTCAGCGCGCACGCCGGGCAATACCTCGTGTGTGATGGCGCGCAGGTTCATGAAGGGCTGGTGCGGCGCGATCAACTCCGGGAAGCGGCTGTCGTACCGTTCGCCGTTCACCTGCTCGATGGCGCACGGCTGCCCGGCGCAGGCCATCGGGTGCAGCACGCAGAAGCCGATCCGGTTGCGCTTGAAGGTCGAGAGCGCTTGCCCGGCCATGCTGAAGGTCAGCGTGCCATCCGGCGCGCCGCTGATCGTGCCTTGCCAGACGAAGTGAATGTCGCCGCGCTGGTGCTCGGAGCGGTACGTGATGCGGAACGAGTCGGCCTGCCGGTCGGTGTGCAGGTCGTGCAGCACGCCGGGCACAGTACCCCAGTTGTGATCGCGCACGGCGGCGTAAACCTGGTGCAGGACCTCGTGCGGGCCGAGGCGCACGTTGCGCAGGCTGCCCTCTTCATACTGGATCGTCAGCGGCCCGGCGTGCAGGGTGAGCGGTTCGGGGAGTACGGCATCCTGACCAT
Source organism: Anaerolineae bacterium (assembly GCA_020851855.1). Classification (GTDB taxonomy): domain Bacteria; phylum Chloroflexota; class Anaerolineae; order Aggregatilineales; family UBA2796; genus JADZBY01. The sequence goes on along the minus strand of JADZBY010000209.1, from coordinate 2,860 downwards.
AACGGAGCACAGGGGCAGTAAGAGTGGCCATGCGTCAAACCTTATTGACAAAATACTGCGTACTGCATACAATCTCATTATATACTAATCTTCGGGCGGCGCAATACGTCGCGTGGTTAAGCACAAGTCGCGGTAAGGCGCGTTTTCTTCATGGAAGTTTTTTCCAAGATTCGCCCCATCAGCCTTCGTGAACAGGTCGCTGAAGAAATCCGCACGGCCATCATCGAAGGACGCCTCAAGCCCAACGACCACATCCCGGAGATTGCGCTCACCGACCAGCTCGGCGTCAGCCGTACGCCCGTCCGCGAGGCGCTGATCCTGCTGGAGCGTGAGGCGCTCGTCGTCTCCCTGCCCAACCGGGGCTGTTTTGTGCGCGCCTTCAACGAGCAGGACGTCGGGAACATCTTCAGCATGAGGACCACGCTGGAGAATTTCGCCGCCGAGTTGAGCATCGACAAGCTGACCAACGTGGACCTGGACCGCCTGCAATCGCTCATCGAGGTGCAGCACAGCTACGTCGAGAAGAATGACTTCAAGCTGCTGCGAAGCGCGGACATGGCCTTCCACCAGTATCTCGTGAGCTACACCAACCATCCGATGCTGATGCGCAGTTGGCAGGAAATCGTCGCCCAGGTCGCCGCGCTGCTGTACGTGCGCGCCGAATACATGGGCAACTACGACGAGTACCTCGCCATCAAGGATCATCAGGCCATCCTGGACGCCTATCGCTCCCGCGAGCTGGAGTGTGTGAAATACGAGAACCGCCGCATCAACGAGCGCGTCGCGGAAGAGTGCAAAGCGGCGGTGCGCCATGTCGTCAACCGGCAACTGGGGGGCGAAACCTCACCCGCCAGCAGCCCGCGACAACCGGCTCGAAGCCGTTCCAGGGCGTGACGACGCGCGCCGCGCGCCTGCGCCCTGCTCAGAAAGGAGAGAACGCACCGAAAAACACAGCGGTTCAGTCGGCCACTTCGCAAACCAAGTGAAGTCCTTTTTTCGCCACAAGAGGTAGTCATGCTTAAGAGAGCCGCCATCCTTCTCGCCATTGTCGTCCTCGCCATTCCCGCGTTCGTCCCCGCCCCGGTTATTGTCCAGGCGCAGGACCAGGTCACCATCTGCTTCGGCTTCCAGGACCTCGAGACAGAATTCTGGGTAGCCGGCCACAAGGCCATCACCGAGACGCTGCGCGCGCAGGGCATCGAAGTCCTGGAATACAACGCCAACGAAGACCCGAACCGCCAGCTTGAGCAGGTGCTCGAATGCATCGCCCAGGGCGTGGACGGCATCATCATCATCCCGCAGGACGGCGACAGCGCCGTGACGATCATCGGTGAGGCCCAGGACGCGGACATCCCGATCGCCGTCTTCAACCGCCCGCCGAACGACCGCAGCCGCGGCATCACGGTCGTGGCCGACAACGTGAGCGCGACCGAGCAGGCCGTCGAGTTCATCGCCCAGAAGGCGCTGACCCGCTGGGAAACCACGCAGCAGCCGATCAAGCCCTTGATCCTCGTCGGCGCGCTGCAGGACACGAACGCGATTGGCCGTCGCGAAGGCTTCTTCAACGTCATCAACCGCTATAACGAGCGCTACCCGGGCATGTTCGCGGAACCCATCGAGGTTGCCAGCGAGTGGGACGCCGCCACGGCGTTGAACAACCTGGAAGCGGCCATCACCGCCAATCCCGATGTGGACTTCATGTACACCTCGTCGGACTTCCTGTTCCCCACCATCCGCTCGGTGCTTGAGCCGCGCGGCAAGTGGGTGCCCATGGGCCAGCCCGGCCATGTGCTGCTGGCGGGCCTCGACGGCGACGCCACGGCCTGCAAGCTGATCGGCGAAGGCTATGTGGACGCCACCGGCGTGCAGAACCTGTTCTACGAAGCCGAGCTGACCATGAACCGCCTGCTCCAGGCTATCGCCGACGGCGAGACGCAGCCCAACGAAGTGCTGCTCGACCCCGGCTTCGCCCTGACGGCGGGCAACTACATCTGGCAGCGCACCGACATGTGGGGCTGCCGCCTCTTCGACGAGGGCTTCCTCGACCAGTAAGCGTACGGACTGGGGATGCCGGAGCGCACCACTCCGGCTCCCCACCTTCAAGGGGAGTTTGAGGCAAAACCACCGTGACCACGATGAACGAACCCCTGAGGCCCACCGTCAGCGTGGCGCCTGTGGCGATTGCCGAGGCGCGCGCGCGCCGCAAAGCCAACCCGCTGATCGCCTTATTGCGGCGGCTGCTGCTGTCTGACTATTTTGTGCTTTATCTGATCATCGTATTTTTTGTGGTCGCGTCGATATTCTTTCCGACGCTCTCGGCCCCAAGAAACATCACCAACCAGCTTGAAAACATATGGCCGCTGCTGGCCGTGGCTATCGGCCAGACGTTCGTGCTGATCATTGGCGGCATCGACCTGTCCGTCGGCTCGATCATGGCCATCACCAGCGTGGTGGGAGCCATGTTCGTCACGCAGACCCTGGACGCGCCCACCTTTGACAAAAGCCCGATGTGGGGCGTCCTGATTTCGGAGCAGGGCGGTGTGCTGCACGGCAACCCCAGCGCCGTGTTGATCAGCGTGTTGGTCATGCTCGCCCTGGGCACGGCCATCGGCTTCTGGAACGGTCTGGCCATCACGCGCTTCAAGATGGCCCCCTTCATGGTCACACTGGTGACGATGATCTTCTTCAGCGCACTGGCCCTGTGGATGACGGCCTCGCGGAATGTCTCCGGCCTGCCCGATGATTTTCTCTTGCTCGGCAAAGGCGACATCATCTCGGTGTACCTGGGGCCAAAGCTGACGCCCGACATCGCGCGGCGCGATATTTTGCCGCTGGTCACTTTTCCCTTTGTGATCACCGT
>JADZBY010000208.1 GCA_020851855.1 Anaerolineae bacterium | reverse complement strand
GTTAGGCTGAGACGTGTGAAGCGCAGTTGAGGAGCGTGTGCATGACGTCTCAGCGACAGGAAGAACCCAAACCGCCGTTCCCCGAACAGAGCCAACCCAAGCCGGGCATCGAAGCGGAGATCACGCCGCGCCCGGAGTACGAGGCCCCGCTGTACAAAGCGGCGGGCAAGCTTGAAGGCCAGACGGCGCTCATCACGGGCGGCGATTCGGGCATTGGCCGGGCTGTGGCCGTGCTCTTTGCCCGTGAAGGGGCCAACGTGAGTATTGTGTACCTGCCTGAAGAGCAGATCGACGCCGAAGAGACGGCGCGCGCCGTGGAAGCGGAAGGCCGTGAGGCGCTGCTGCTGCCCGGCGACGTGTCCAGCTCGGCGTTCTGCCGCGACGCGGTGGAGCAGACAGTCGGGCGCTTCGGCCAGCTCCATATCCTGGTGAACAACGCGGCCTTCCAGGGCAGCCAGCCCGGCCTGGAGCACATCACCGACGAGCAGCTTGAATACACGTTCCGGGTGAACATCTTCGGCTATTTCTACATGGCGCGCGCCGCGTTGCCTTACCTGAAGCCGGGCAGCGCGATTATCAATACCGGCTCGATCACCGGCCTGGAAGGCTCGCCGCGCCTTCTGGATTACTCGTCCAGCAAAGGCGCGATTCATGCCTTCACCAAGTCGTTGGCGCAAAGCCTGGTGTCGAAGGGCATCCGGGTGAACTGCGTCGCGCCGGGGCCGGTGTGGACGCCCTTGAACGTGAGCGACAAACCGGCGGACAAAGTCGCCCAGTTTGGCGGCGACACGCCCATGAAGCGCCCGGCCCAGCCCGAAGAAGTCGCGCCGGCATATGTGTTTTTCGCGTCGGAAGCCGATTCGAGCTACATCACGGGCGAAGTGCTGACGCTGCTGGGCGGCGAGACGACCGCAGGCTGATCGCCGCCCGCGCAGCGTCACCGCTGTATCATGTACACTATCTCATGTATTGAGACAGCAGATAGTGTGGCGGTCTGGCGATCAGGAGGCAGTCCGGTGGAACAGCATCCCGTCGAGTCAACGGTCATCGAGGCAATCGGCTATTCGCGCGTGCTGGAGATTCACTTTGAGAGCGGGCGCATCTACCAGTATTACGATGTGCCCGACGACATCTTCGACGCCATGTTGAATGCGCCGTCGAAGGGCAAGTTTTTCAACCAGAATATCCGGGGCAAGTTCCGCTACCGGGAGATCGAGGTCAAGAGCCGGGGCGCAGGTTCCAGTCCCGCCTCGGCTCAGGCCGCTCCGACTACGGGAGAGACAGGGGGAACATGAAACAGCCTTCGAAGCCGCCAGAACCGCCGCCAGTGAAGCGCGCCGGGCTGGTTTATCCGGCGCATGTCATCGGCGTGACGCTGCTCGCGTTGCTGCCGGTGCTGGCGCTTCTGGGCATCTTCGGCGAAGAGGTGAACACGGCGAGCGCCTCGACGCCGGGCCTGCTGGTCGAGGTGCGGCACATCACGCGCACGCGCTATTCGCTGCGCACGACGATGGAAATCGTCGTCGAAAACCGCACCTCGGCCACGCTCAGCGACGTGATGGTCAGCCTCGACCGGGAGTACCTGGACGGGTTCACGTCTGCGCAATTCAAGCCCGACGTGACGCGCGTCACGCCGGAGACAATCGACATCACGCTGCCCGACCTGGAGCCGGGGGCGTGGCGCGCCATCGATATCCAGATGACCGCCAACCGCGTTGGCACGCAGAGCGGCCATATCACGGTGCGCGCGGAAAGCGCCAATGCAGAAGGGGCCGCCACGTTGACCATCGAGACATTGGTCCTTCCCTGAGAGGAGTGATGCCCGGTGGAAATGGTCCTTCGCATTACTATCATCTACTTCTTCCTGATGGCGTCGATGCGCGTGCTCGGCAAACGCGAGTTTGGCGAGCTATCGCCCTTCGAGCTGGTGACCGTGCTCATGATCCCGGAGATCGTGACCCAGGTGTTGACCCAGGGCGACCAATCGTTGATCGGCGCGCTGGTGGGCGTATCCACGTTGTTCGTACTGGTCTATCTGACGACAATCGTCACCCAGCGCAGCAAGAAGGTGCATGAACTGGTGGCAGGCGTGTCCACGGTGCTCGTGGACAAAGGGCGCTTTGTGGAAGAGAACCTGCAGCGCGAGCGGGTGACGCCTGAAGACGTGTTCACGGCGATGCATCGCGCCGGGCTGGCCAATTTGCCGCAGGTGCGCTGGGCTATCCTCGAAGACGACGGCAAGATCGCCATCATCCCCCACGAACCGCAATCGCCGGGCAAAGGGCGGGCCGACGTGGTCGACGAAAAAGGCGGCGGGGCGGGCTGATCGTGTGATTGACACGGAGAAGGAGAAAAACCGTGCGCATTGAAACGGCGGAAGAACTGGACACGCTGACCGAACAACAATTGTGGGCAGTCGCGGCGGATAAAGGCAACGAGCCGAGCTTGCGCTTCGAGGCGATTCGCGCGTGGCTGCGGCCCGATGACGGCGACGAACAGGCCCGCTTTGAGCTGCTTCAGCGGCGGGCGTCGCGCCTGGACCCTGCCGAAGTCGAAGAGGACGACATCGAGGACTTCTACCGGCACGGCCCGTATTTTGACGGCGCGGGCCGCCTGATCGTGGAATACGATGGCGTCATGTATCTGGTCGACACGCAGGAGTGAGTGGAAAAAGGGAAGCGAAGGATGCCGAAGAAGCTCAATGAGCAGGTAATAGTCATCACCGGCGCGACGTCTGGAATTGGGCGGGCGACGGCGCTTGAAGCGGCCAAACGCGGCGCACGTGTGGTCATCGCCGCGCGCGATGATCTGACGCTGGCAGAGCTGCGCGACCAGATCGAGGCCATCGGCGGCAGCGCCTTCATGTTCCGCACTGACGTGGGCGTGTACGCGCAGGTCGAGGAACTGGCCAAACACGCGCGAGAGCACTTTGGCCGGATTGATACCTGGGTGAACAACGCCGGGCTGGCCGTATATGGCACGGTGAACGAGACGCCGGTCGAGGATATTGAGACGCTCATCGAAACGAACCTGATGGGCGTCATCTACGGCATCAAGGCCGTGCTGCCGATCCTGGTGGCGCAGGGCGAAGGCACGATCATCAACGTTGGATCGGCGCTCTCCAACCGCGCCGTGCCGCTGCAAGCCGCGTACAGCGCCGCCAAACACGGCGTGCGGGGTTTCACCGAGGCGCTGCGTATGGAACTGGAGTACGAGCATCCGGGCGTCAAGGTGACGCTGGTCATGCCCGCCTCGATGGACACGCCGTTTTTCCGCAATGCGCGCTCGAACATGCCGGTGGAGCCGCAGCCGGTCCCGCCGGTGTACGATCCGAAGCTGGTGGCCGACGCCATCCTGTCGGCGGCGGAAAATCCACAGCGCGACATCCTGGTTGGCGACGCGGCCCGCTTCCTGACCTATCTGCAAAAGCTCTCGCCGCGCCTGCTTGATTTCTTCATGGTCCAGAACGGGCGCATGTTCAAACAGCAGCAGAGCTTCATGCGCAACCGGGGCGGCGACAACCTGGACACGCCGATGCGCAGCACGGACACGGTCAAAGGCGGCTGGGCGCACATGACCATCCCGGCGACGATCTGGGAACAGATTCGCAACAACCCGGTGCTTCAACGGCTGGTGTACATGGGCACGATGTCCGTGCTGGGGCTGATTGGGCGGCAACTGGGCATCCGCCGGAACGCGACATCGCGGCGGCGGTAGTGGGGAGAAGCTTCTGGCGGCGAGGCGCGCCGAGTCCACGCCAAACGAGCGCTTTACGGGGACTGGCCGCGCCGTGTGATCAGGCTCTCAGCCGCGCATCAGTAGCTCAGCAGTGTCTCGCGCAATACGCTCAGTTTGACGCGGTTGCGGGAGACGCTCTCGATCTGGTCGGGCGTTACATAGTAGGTGCGCGAGTAGAGGCCGGGGCGCTCCACGCGCATGAAGCCCGTGCGCTGCAAGC
>JADZBY010000207.1 GCA_020851855.1 Anaerolineae bacterium | reverse complement strand
AGCCGCATGGCGCGCGGCACGCCCTGCAAGTCGCCGCTCATCAGCGTCACGTCGGCGGCTTCCATGGCCACGTCCGTGCCGGTCCCGATGGCGATGCCCACGTCGGCCTGGGCCAGCGCCGGGGCGTCGTTGATGCCGTCCCCGACCATGGCCACGATCCGCCCCTCGTCCTGCAGGCGCTTAACCGCCGCTGCTTTGTCGCCGGGCAGCACATCCGCGATGACGTGATCAATGCCCACCTCGCCGGCGATGGCCTTTGCCGTCGCCTCGTTGTCGCCGGTGAGCATGTACACCGTCAGGCCCATGTCGCGCATCTGCCGGATGGCCTCGCGCGAGCCGTCTTTCACCGTGTCTGCAACGCCGATCAGCCCGACGGCGTGCCCTTCGACGGCCAGCCAGAGCGGCGTGCGCGCCGAAGCCATCAGGCGCTCGGCGTGCGGCTCCAGCCCGTTGAGGTGCACCCGCTGGTCGAGCATCAGCCGCCGGTTGCCGACGATCACCTGTCGCCCGTCTACTTCGGCGCGCACCCCGTGCCCGGCGATGGCCTCGAAAGCCTGCGGATTGCTCAGGGGCATGCCCTTTTCCTGCGCCGCGCGAAGGACGGCCTCGCCGAGGGGATGCTCGCTGCCGCGCTCGACCGACGCCGCCAGCCGCAGCGCCTCGTCCGCCGTGCCATTCCACGCCGAGCCGGTCACCACATCCGTCACGGCAGGCTGACCGCGCGTGATCGTCCCGGTTTTGTCGAGGACGACGGCGTTCACCTTGAGCGCCTTTTCCAGCGCGGCGCTGTTCTTGAACAAGATGCCGTTTTCCGCGCCCTTGCCGACGCCCACCATGATGGCGGTCGGCGTGGCGAGGCCCATGGCGCACGGGCAGGCGATGACCAGGACGGCGACCATGCGGATCATGCTCGCCGTGAAGTCGCCCGTGCCGAGCATCCACAGGCCGAAGGTCACCACGGCGATGAGGATGACCGCCGGGACGAAGACCGCCGAAACCTGGTCCACCACACGCTGAATGGGCGCTTTGGAGCCTTGCGCCTGCTCCACGAGGCGAATGATCTGCGCCAGCGCCGTCTCACGCCCGACGCGCGTCGCCTTGAACTTGATCATGCCCTGCCGGTTGAGCGTCGCGCCGACCACCTCGTCGCCCACGCCGCGCGACACGGGCATACTCTCGCCGGTGATCATGCTCTGGTCGACCGACGTCGCGCCCTCGACGATCACGCCGTCCACCGGGACCTTCTCGCCGGGCCGCACGATCACGATGTCGCCCACGCGCACTTCCGTGATGGGGATGTCTGCTTCTGCGCCGTGCCGCTCGACGCGGGCAGTTTTTGGCCGCAAGCCCATCAACTTTTTGATCGCCTCGCTGGTGCGGCCCTTGGCGCGCGCTTCGAGCAGCTTACCGACGATGATCAGCACGATGATGACCGCCGCCGTCTCAAAATAGACGTGGTGGGCGTTGGCCATGTGCAGCGCCATCGCGTCGCCAAAGGCCAGCACGAGCGTGATCACGGCGCTGTACACATAGGCCACCGTCGTGCCGAGCGCGACCAGCACATCCATGTTGGCGCTGCCCGAACGCAGCGAGCGATACGCGCCGACGTAATAATCGCGGCCCACCCAGAACTGGACCGGCGTGGCCAGCGCCCAGAACAGGAAGTTCACCCAATCGGCGTTGGCCCACGCGCCGAGCAGGCCCAGGTCGCGGCCCATGCTCAGGGCGAAAAGTGGGATGGTGAACAGCGCCCCGATCAACAAGCGCCGCTCCTGGTGCGCGACATCGGCCTCGCGGGCGCGCGCTTCCGCGTCTTCCATCTCCTCTTCGGCGGCGATGTCCGGCACGTCGTAGCCCGCCCGCCGCACGCGCGCCACGATCTCCTCATGGCTGAGCTGCGCCGGGTCATAGACGACGTTCAGGCGCTCGCTGGCGAGGTTGACCGCCGCCTCTTCGATGCCGGGCAGCTTGCGCACGTTGCGCTCGATGGCGGCGGCGCAATTGGCGCAGGTCATGCCGGTGATGGGCAGGATTTCCTGCACCGGGGCGGTGACGGTGTCGTTTTCCTGGGTCATACTCTGTCTGGTTCCGTCTTCTCGTTTCGTTCACTCAGAAATGCGTACGGTAGCGCGCTGGCGCTGCCCGCAGGTCGTGTCGGCGTGGGAAAATGCGACGAGGCAGGCCCCGTCCCGGCATCATCATAGCGCAGGGACGGGCCTGGATTGGTTCGTTTCTGCGCAGCCCGGCCTCAGCGCAGCTCCACGTTGGGGCTGCCCGCGGGCGCGTAGTTGATCTCACGCATGAGCGCCTCGATCTGCTGCCACGTCGCCGGGCTTTCCCACTCGATAACGACCTGCTTGCTGGCCTGATCCGCCTTCACGGACTTGACGCCGGCCAATTCGCTCACCTCGGATTGAATGGTGTGCACGCAGTGGCCGCAGCTGATGGCCGGGACGGTGACGGTCTTGCTCTCCATGACAGGGTGCTCCTTTTGGAAAAAAGCGGATTGAAATGGCTAACGGTTGGAGTGGGCGAACACGTCGCTGATCTCGGCCAGGGCGCGCTCGCGCTCCGCCGGGTCATCGCCGCGCACCGCGGTCGTCAGGCAGGTGTGCAGGTGTCCGTCCAGGATGACCTGGCTGGTTTTGGCCAGCGCCGCCTGGGCAGCTTGAATCTGCTTGATGATGTCGATACAGTACCGGTCCTCTTCGACCATGGCCAGGATGCCGTTGACATGCCCGGCAACGCTCTTGAGCCGGTTGATGACGGCGTCGCGTGTCTGTCGCTCCATGCGCCCTCTCCCTTTGCCTACCCCACCCCCCCTGGGGGTGGGGTATCCAGGGAAAAGTATAACAGCATCTACTTTATGTGGCAAGGGGCGATTGTGGGCGCGTGTGAAGAGGCGTTATTCGTCTTCTGGCGGCTGGGATTCGACCACGAGCGTGTATGCGCCGCCGCTGCGGAAGCCGGAGCCGCTGACGATGATCTGGTACACGCCGTCTACCGGCAGGACCAGCCCATCGACCAGCGAGTCGGTGTTCACGCCCGCTTCGATGTCGTCGCTGTGCGGCGCGCCGAAGACCATGCCGCCGCCAGAGTCGTACACGTTCAGGTCACGGCCATCGGGCGCGGTGACGATGAGCAGCGTATCCAGTGCGCCCGGCCTCGGCGCAGAGCCGTTCAGCGGGTTGTCGGCCTCGGCGCGGATGAACAGCCGCTCGCCCGCCTTGCCGGTGTACTGCCAGGCCTGATAGTCGCCCGCGCTCACCTCGCCCCGGTTCTCGCCGGCGCGCACGATCAACAGCGGGCGCGGCGTGACGGTCGGCGTGATGGCGGCTGACGCGCCGGCAATCGCCTGCGCTGCTTGTGTCGGCGTGCTGAAGGGGAGAAACGGTGCGGTCGGGTAGGGCGTACGGGTGGCGAAAATGCCCGCCTCGTCACAGCCCGGCGCAAGGCCGTAAAGCGCGCGCTCGTGGCAGCCAAGCTCCGGGACGTAGCGGTTTGCAAGCGCCCAGGCGACCAGTTGATCCGCCGAATCGATGCGCCAGCGAGTGACGGCAGTGTCACTCACCGGACTCACCGTGAAGAAGGCGCTCCCGTCCGGGCTAACGACTACCCGCCCGCCGGTGGTGTAGCGGCGGATCGTCTCGCCCGATGCCGGATCGAGCAGCGCTGCGCCTTCGATCAGGATGCTCGCCCCGTCCGCCGTGAAATGCGCCGCCGCGCCATTCGCCCCGGACGTGAGCACGTGGGCAGGTTGCCCTGTCGCATAGTCCCAGAGTGTGGCTTGGCCGCTCCCGTCGCCGGTGAGCAGCGTCTGGCCATCGGGACTCATCTCCAGGCTGTATGCGCTGCCTGTCGATGGGTGCAACCGCCGGATGAGCTGCCCGGTAGCCAGGTCCCATTCGAGGATGTCGCCGTTTCCGCCGGTGCTCAGCGCCGTGTGCGCGCCGGGGACGAACGTTATGGCCGCCACGCGCCCCGTGTGACCGCTGAAACGGCGAATCTCCTGCCCGGCCTGGACATCCCACAACAGGAGTTGGCCGTCGAAGTCGCCGGAGAGCGCCGTACGGCCATCCGGGCTGAGGGCGATGGCGCTGATGCTGGCGTGGTGGCCGCTGAAGGTGCGCAACTGCTCGCCGGTGGCCGCGTCCAGGACGATGACACGCTCGTCCACGCTGGTGAGCACCGTCCGGCCATCCGGGCCGACGACCGGAACGCCCCACAGGGCGCACCAGCCGAGGCCGTCCTGGTCCGTGGCGATCTGAACACGGCGAAGAACGCGCCCGCTCGCCACATCGAAGGCCATAAACCGGCAGTCCTTCGTCTCCGCCCCCATCAACGTGCCAGCCGTGGCGTACAGCGTCGCGCCATCCGGGCTGAGCGCAAACCCGGCCACCGGCAGCTCCGCATCGAAGACGCCCACCTGTGCGCCATCCTGCAAATCCCAGAGCCGCAGGGCGGGCACGTCGCCGGAAAGCAGGTAGCGGCTGTCCGGGCTGAAGGCCACGCCGAAGCCCCACGCCGCCAGCGGGCCGAGCGCCGCGCCGGTGTGCGCATCCCACAGGCCCATCCTGCCGTCGGCGAGCACCGAGGCGACCATACGGCCATCCGGGCTGACGGCAAGCTGCGTCCAGGCCCAGCTTTCGCCGGGATAGGTCTCGCCGAGGCGGTGCATGGGCGTGCGTCTTTCCAGGTCCCAGATGGTGAGCGCGCCGTCCATGCGCTTCACATAAGCCAGCCGGCCATCCGGGCCAAAGGCAATGTCGCTGGGCATGGTGCGCCAGTCGGCGTTGTTTCCGCCGAAACGCTCCAGCACGTCGCCTGTAGCCACATCCCACAGGATCAACTCGCCCCGAAACGCGCCGGAGAGCACGCGCTGGCCATCCGGGCTGAAGGCGATGCCGCCGATGCCCTCGGTGTGGCCCTGGAAAGTGCGCGCCAGTTCGCCGGTTGTGACGTCCCACAGCAAGAGGAGCGGAACTTGGTCCGGATAAAGGCCCGGCAGCGCGCCGTTGTTGGTGAGCACATAGCGCCCATCCGGGCTGAAGGCGGCGGCGAGCGCTTCCGGCCCCAGAATCTGGTCGCTCCCGAAGCGGCGGATTTCCTGGCCCGTGTCCAGGTCCCAGACGATGATATTCCGGTCCCGGCCAAAGGTGATCGCCGCGCGCCCGTCCGGGCGGATGCCGACCGCAACGACCCAGTTCGTGTGACCGGAGAGCGTGTGCAGCAAGCGCCCACTCTCACTATCCCACACGTACGCCCGGTTGTCCGTACCGCCGGCGATGAGCGTCCCACCATCCCGACTAAAGGCGGCGCGCAGCGCGTTGCTCTTCGGACCGGCGAACAGGCGCACCGGGCCGGGCGGATAGGCGGCTTCGGACAGGATACGCTGCGCCTGGGCGGGTGGGTTCGGGATACGGTTGGCCGCCACGGCCAGCGCCAATGCGGCCTCGGCATCGCCTTTGGCCAGCGCCGCTTGCGCCCCGTTTACCAGGGCGAGTTCTTGCGCCTGGGCGGCATTGTCACGCGCGATCCGGGCGTTGGCGTCGCTCGTGGCGCGCGCCGACTCGGCCTCGTTGCGCTGACCGATGGTGAACAGCAGTTGGGCGACGGCGGCGATCAGGAACAGGACCAGCCCGACCACGAGATAACGCATCCGGTCGGCGGCTTTGCGCTGCGACTCCGCCGCCCGCTGCGCCAGTTCCAATTCGTGCGCTTGCCGGTCGCGCTCGGCAGCCTGCTCGGCGGCCTGGTGGGCGCGGCTGACGTCCACAAACTCACGTTCTTTCTGGGTCAGGGCGATGGGCGTTTCGGCGGCCCACCCGGCGAATTGCTCCAATCGTGCGCCGCGCAGCAGGTAGCTGGGGTCTTTACCTGCCCGGAACCAGTCGGCGGCGGCGGCGGCCAGGATGCGCTGCTGGTGAATGTCGTGGCGGCTCGCTTCGAGCCAACTTTGCAGGCGCGTCCACTCCCGCAGGATAGCCTCGTGCGCCATCTCGACGGTCGGGCTGCGCGTGACACGGTCGTGGTCGAGCGTTAACAGGCGATAGGCGGCGAAAGTGTCGATCAATTCGTCCATCACGTCGCCCTCGACGGCCACGCCGAGCAACTCGGAGCGCGGCACACGCCGCCGCGTGTCTTCCGCATCCTCGCCCAGCGTCACCAGCCGCAGGAACATCTGGCGGGTGGCTTCCTGACCGGCGAGACTCTGTTCGAGGTAAATCTCGTCCGCGCGTTGGGCCAGCGCGCCCACCGCGCCGCCCAGCGCCTTGTAGGCTTTGTGCGTCAGGAGCCGCTCGTCGCGCTGCTCGAACAACTCGGTGAGCGCGTATTGCAGCAAGGGCAGCGCGCCCGGCTGATAATTGCTGTCGGCGATAATCGTCGCGGCCAGCCCCGGCTCGAACGTCACGCCGACGCGCTGGGCCGGCTTGACCACCGCCTCTTCAAGCTCTTCGGCGGAGAGCGGGAGCACCGTTTCCATGTGGCTGCGGACCAGCTCGCCAAACTCCGGGTAATGCAGCGGGCGGTCGTAAAAATCGGCGCGCAGGGTGACGATGACGCGCACGCGGCTGCGTGGATCGGTCACTGCGGCGTGAATCAGCTTTAAGAAATGGGCGCGCGCCGGCTCATCCTGGATGAGGGTGAAGACTTCTTCGAACTGGTCGATGACGATGACCAGCTCGCTGCCGTCGTTGGGTAAGATCAGCCCGGCGACGCGCAGCAGCCCGTTTTGGTTGCGCTCCAGGTGCTCGCGCAGGTTGTCGGTGCGAGCGGCGGCGATGCGGGTGAGCGCCACTTCCAGCTCATCCAGCGGTCGCGCGCCGGGGGCCATCTCGACCACGAACCAACGATCCGAGCCGGGCAGGTCGCCGCGCCACAGGGCAGGGACGAGGCCCGCCTTGACCACGCTCGACTTGCCGCTGCCACTCGGCCCGACCACAGCCAGGAAGCGCGCCGGGCGGTGATTTTCGCCCAGCCGCTTGACGAGCCGCTGCACGAGCTTCTCCCGCCCGAAGAAGTCGCGCGCGTCCGCCGCCTCGAACGGGCGCAGGCCCTTGTACGGGTTCTCCATATCCGGCGGCGCGACGAAGGTTGCCTCACTGCCGGGCGCTTCGGGCGTCGCGTCGGAGACCATCAGCTTCAGCTCGCGGGCGCGGGCAATGGCCTGCACCCGGCTGCGCACGCGCAACTTGCGGTAAAGCTGCCAGACGTGCCACTTGACCGTCGCCACCGTGACAAAGAGCCGCTGGGCGATCTCCTGGTTCGAGCAGCCGTCGATGATGTAGCGCAGAATCTCCTGCTCGCGCAGGGTGAGCTGTTCCACCAGCGAGCCGCCGGCGGGCGTCATCGTGGACGCCGTCGCCTCGCGGAAGGCCGCCGCCATGTCCAGCGCGTTGGCGAAGCGGTGCGCCGGGTTCTTGGCGGTCGCCTTGCGGATCACGGCGTTCACGCCCTCGCGCAGGTCGTCGGGCAGGCTCGTGATGGCGGGCAGCGGGTCGTTGAGGTGCTGGTACATGCGCTCGACGGGCGTTTTGTCGGGGAAGGGATGCTGCCCGGTCAGGATTTCGTAGAGCATCACGCCCAGGCTGTAAATGTCCGTCTGGGGCATGACCGGGTCGCCGCGCGCCTGTTCCGGCGCGAGGTAATCCGGCGAGCCGACGATGACGCCGGACGCGGTCTGGCCGCCGCCATCTGCATCCCCCACATCCTTCGCGATGCCGAAGTCGGACAGATAGGCGTTGCCTTCCTCGTCGAGCAGCACATTGGCCGGTTTGAGGTCGCGGTGTACGACGTGATGGCGGTGGGCCATGTCCAGCGCCGAGGCCACCTGGTCGAGCAGTTGGGCGGCGGCTTCCGGCTGGAACGGCCCCTGCTTGAGCGCGTCGCGCAGGCTGTTGCCGCGCAGCCAGCGCATGACCAGGTACGCGCCGTCCGGGTCGCGCCAGTAGTCGTACAGCGGGACGATGTGCAGGTGCTCCAGGCGGGCGATGAGTTGCGCTTCTGTCTCAAAGCGGCGGATGAAATCGGGATGGTTGGCGAAGTGGGGAAGGATGATCTTGATGGCGACCTCGCGCCCGACGGTGGTCTGGTAGGCGCGGTACACGACGCCGAAGCCGCCGCTCCCGATGCGCTCGCGCAGCTCGTACCCGCGAATGGCCTTCATCTCGACCATCATCATTTCTCCCGCGCGCATCACTGCACACCCAGCACCCCGACAGGGCAAGAACTCCCCCTAACCCTGCCCTTCCCCCCATCAAGAGGGGAAGGGGAAAACCCGGCTCTGGAAGCCCCTCCCTCTTTATGGGGGAGGGGTTGGGGTGGGGGACACAAGCCTGAATCCTCACCACGTTGTGGTACTAGCATTATAGGCGCGTTGGCCGCTTCTCCGGCGCAAGCCAAACTTTTTCCAGACCCGTCTCACGACTTTTCCCGGTCCGCCGTCGTGCGTGATCCTTCCTAGAATGAGGGCATGGCGGGCGCACGCCGTCCGGGCCACAGGATGGCGGCGCGTCCGCCGGTGACAGCCCGCGCCTTTGCCGTAACGCCATCCCGTCCATCCGGGAAAAGGAGACCGTGATCATGTCGACAAAACGTGTGTGGCTCATCGTGTTATGTCTCATGCTGGCGCTGCCCTCGCTGGCGCTGCTGTCGCCCGTCAGGGCGCAGGACGAGGCGACCTACTGGCCCACGGACGGCTGGCGCACGTCGACGCCCGAAGAACAGGGCATGGACTCCGAAGCGCTGGCGGCTTTCATCGCGCAGTGGGGCGGCGCGATGGACAGCTTGATCATCATCCGCCACGGGTACATCGTCGCGGAGATGTATTCTGCGCCGAACACCGCCGGCACGCTGCACGACGAGGCCTCGATCACAAAGGCGGTGACCGGCTCGCTGCTGGGCATCGCCATGGACGAAGGACTCGTGCCCGGCATGGATACGCCGGTCCTGAGCCTGTTTCCCGACCGCACGTTCGAGAACGTGGATGCGGACAAAGAGGCGATGACGTTGCGCCACCTCTCGACCATGACCAGCGGCCTGGACTGCGCAAGCCCCGGCGTGCAGGACGGCATGGAAGCCAGCGACGATTGGCTGCAATATGCGCTCGACGCGCCGATGGCGGCCCAACCCGGCGGATCGTTTGCGTACTGCAACATGAATACCCACGTGCTGGCAGCCATCCTCGCGCAGGCGACGGGCCAGACGCCGCTGGAATACGCGAACGACAGGCTCTTTGGCCCACTCGGAATAACGGATGTGCAGTGGCTCAGCGACCCAACCGGCCTGAATCATGGCTATGCAGACATCTACATGACGCCGCGTGACCTGGCCAAGTTCGGTTACCTGTACCTGCACGGCGGCGAATGGGACGGTGAGCAGCTTGTCCCGGCGGACTACGCGCAAGCCGCCGTCGCCACCCAGGCCGTGACGGGCTGGCCGGACCTCAACTACGGCTACAACGGATGGTGGCGCTTTGAATCGGCCAACCTGGCATGGTCGTTGGGCTGGGGCGGCCAGTCGATCTATTACCTGGTCGATAAGGACCTGTTGGTTGTCTTCAACGAAGGCGGCCTGTCGGAGAATCTGCGGCTTGTCACGCAAGGCTACCCGATCTCCTACGCCATCGCGGGCCTGTCCACGGCGGACGAGGCCTTGCCCGCCAATCCGGACGGCGAAAAGGCGCTGGAAGCGGCGATGAGCGCGTTCAGCAACCCGCCGGCGAAGCCGGTTCCCGAACTGCCGGCGCTCGCCGCGCAAATCTCCGGGCAGACCTATGGCCTGATGACCCCCAACCTGCTG
The DNA here is from genome assembly GCA_020851855.1 of Anaerolineae bacterium. Lineage (GTDB taxonomy): Bacteria > Chloroflexota > Anaerolineae > Aggregatilineales > UBA2796 > JADZBY01. Next base: position 284 of record JADZBY010000207.1, on the reverse strand, counting down.
ACGGCGGGCATTGAGCGCCTTGCCCACGTTCGGACGGACGCCGGACGCCTGGATAGCAGCGCCGTGAACCTGCGCTTTGACGGCGGCGACGAGGCGACGCTCACCGTGACGTATGCCGACGGCGCGCCGTGGGCAGTCCCCGTTGGGCTGGACGGGCTGTATCGCGTCTCGGAGAGCCGCATCGGCCCGGTGGGCGTGCGCGGGATGTGGTTGGCCGACGACAGTTTCCGCGTCGAGATCAAATACATCGGCACATCAAACGTCGTGCAGCTTGACGTGACGTT